>DASQYN010000329.1:0-2158 GCA_035639215.1 Burkholderiales bacterium | reverse complement strand
GACGACGGAGGCCGGCGGGCTGCGCGGCTTCGACGCCGCCAAGAAAATCAAGGGCCGCAAGCGCCATATCGCCGTCGACACGCTCGGCCTGCCGATCGAATGTCAGACTGATCTTCGACAGTGCTCGGAGCCAAGTTTTTGATAGCGCGCGCAAAATCGTGCCACGCCGGGCGCGTGGCACTACAAAACGCAAATGCTGCGTAAATCAGGCGTCCGAGATCTGGCGCATCGTCGGCGGCAGGGTGACGCCGAGGGCGGCGAGCGCGAGGCTGGCGCCGGGGCGCGGGGCGGAGCGCAGAAGGAAGCGCTTGCCGTCCTGCTCGACCTCGGTCTCGGTGAGCGAGTCGAGGTCGGCCATCACCGCGGGCCAGGAGGCGCGGGCGCCCTTGTCGGCGGCGGCGAGGCGGTCTTCGAACTCCTTCTTCAGGACGAGGGCGAGGAAGCTGCAGGCGACGTGGCCGCGGATCGTTTCGTCGAGCTTGTGGTAGATCGGCCGCGTGTCGAGCAGACTTTTCGTCGTGCGAAAGGTTCGCTCTACGGTCCAGAGTTTTTTGTAGACGAGCATCGCCTCGAGGGGCGAGAGATGGGCGTTGGTCTGCAGCACGAACACGCCGTCGAATTTGGCGTCCTCCTCGATCCTTTCGCGGTCGATGGCGAAGCCGTCGCCCTGCGGGGTCTTGAGAAAGCGGCGGTAGCCCTTGTTGCCGACGAGGCTCTTGTCGCCTTTCTTCAGCTGCCGCTCCAGATTGGCGACGATGGTCGCGCGGTTGGCGGCGTCCTTCGCCATCTCGTCGAGGTTGCGGCAGACGACGTAGCGCCGCCCGGCGAGCGTGACGGCCTTGGCCTCGTAGTCGACCTCGCGCCGCGGCTTCTTCAGGACGAAGGGAACGAACGGCGCGGGGTCGCCGAGCACGAGATCGCGCACCAGCCTGTCGGTCCGCTCGCGCACGCCCAAGACATAGAGAAGCTTGCGCGCTTCGAGCTCGGCGATCGTCTCGGCGCTGATCATGCCACGGTCGGCGACGACGCAGACGCGGTTGATGCGGAAGCGGCGCTTAAGGCGATCGATCGCCGGGATCAGGCTCGTCACGTCGGCGGTGTTGCCGGGCCACATCTCGGTGCAAACGGGGCGTCCGTCGCCGTCGAGGAGCACGGCCAGGATCATCTGGTTGAGGTCGGGCCGGTGATCCTTGGAGAAGCCGCGCCGCCCCAGCGTCTGGCCGCCGGCGCCCTCGAAATAGAGACTGGTGGTGTCCATGAACACGATGTCGAGCGTGGTCAGGAGGTCGCGCCGCGCGGCGAACAGCTCCTCCTCCAGCACGTCCTTCACGCAACGCGGCGAAAACGGCGTCGCGGACTCCTGCTGGTCTTTCGGCAGTTCCTCGCCGAGCCACGCCATCGTGCGATAGAGATGATGCAGATCGAGCCCGTCGACGCCGTCGATGCGGTAGTCCTCGCGCCAGCGGTCGGCGGCGCGGTCCGAGCCGCCGCAGACGAGGCGGTGCAGCACGGTCAGGAAGGCCGCGCGCTCGAGCGGGAACTCGTGGTTGCGCGCCTCCGCCAGGCGCTCGATCACGCCCCGGCAGCCCGTCTCCTCCCATACCCGCTCGAAGGCGAGCGCGGGGCCGATGCGCCGGGTCGAGACCGTCGCCGCCTCGCCGCGGTCGAGCGCGTCGAGCACGATGGCTTTCTCGGAAAAGCGCGCCCCCGAGCGCAGCAGGCGCTCCAACTGCCCGCTCTCCTTGAGATCCTCGACCCGTCCGAGCGTGGCGATCACCTGCTGGCGAACGGAAGCGCCCTCGCGTCGGCTCTCGACGATCTGCAAGTAGGCGCGGCCGCCCGAGGTCTTCTTGCGGAAATACATGGCGGAAAGCCTGTCGCCGACTCGATGTCGGTGCGCACAGGATCCGCTGCGGCTCCCCAAAAGCAAGAGAAATCGACGTAAAACGTGGCACTACATTTCCGCGTCCGCGCACCCTCGGATCAAAGCATATCAATGGCTTACGAGCCACGCACATGCGTTAACTGTCGAAGATCAGTATGAGCGCTGCGGGAGGAGGCACGGGAAGCTCTGCGGTGGGCCGCGTCGCGACAGCATTGCCAAGGACAGCTGCATGCCCTCTCCGAACCAGGCAGCGACGGCAATTGTCCGCCCAGT
>DASQYN010000328.1:0-7033 GCA_035639215.1 Burkholderiales bacterium | reverse complement strand
TCCCATGCACAATCCGGAGACCGCGACGCGGCTGCACCGCGAGCCCAGTTCCGCGAAGTGCGCAAGCGCCTGCTCGGTCCAGTTTTCCCAGCCGAGACAGCGCGCGCCGTCCGCACCGCCGAAGCCGCCGCCGATGAAGGGAATGCTCACGGTATAACCGGCCGCCTGAAGCCGGCGGCCGAGATGCTGCAGCTCGAGTGGATTGCCCCTCAGTCCATGCAGCAGGAGCACGCCGTGCTTGCCCCCGGGCAGCACGATATCTTTCGCCATGTCGCCTCTGTCTTCTGACAGCGACGACTCTAGCGACGCGAACTTTCTGTGAGCTTGCTCGAAACAGGCGCCACGTTGTCGGCACACTGTACAGCGCGACAGGGTCCGCCTAAAGTCCGGGGTGCGGAGGAAACAAGAATGATTCCGTTGAGCGTCAACGGCAGCTCCTTCTCGGTCGATGCGGAGCCGGACACGCCCCTGCTGTGGGTGCTGCGCGACCATCTCGAGATGACCGGCACGAAGTTCGGCTGCGGCATCGCCGTGTGCGGCGCCTGCACGGTGTTCATCGACGGCAAGCCCGCGCGGGCCTGTACGACGCCGGTCTCCGCGCTCACCGGCCGGCGCGTGACCACGATAGAAGCCCTGGGCAACCTGCGGGTCGGAAAAGCGGTGCAGGAAGCGTGGGTTGCGGAGAGCGTTCCGCAATGCGGCTATTGCCAGTCGGGCCAGGTCATGGCCGCCGCGGCGCTGCTCACCGCGACGCCTTCGCCGACGGATGCGCAGATCGACGAGGCGATGGCCGGCAACCTCTGCCGCTGCGCCACCTACCTCCGCATCCGCGCCGCCATCAAGCACGCCGCCAAGACGCTCGCGGAGAACCCGCCGGCATGATTCGCAACGTCAGCCGCCGCGAGTTCTTCAAGCAGTCCGGGGCGCTCGTCCTCGCGATCGGCGTCTCGGAAGCGCTCGGCCAGAGTGGAGCAGCGCCGGTTTTTCAGCCCAACGCGTTCCTGAAAATCGGCGCCGACGGCGTCGTCACCGTCGTGGTGAAGCACCTCGAGATGGGCCAGGGCACCTATACGGGCCTGCCGACGCTCGTCGCGGAAGAGCTCGACGCCGACTGGTCGCAGCTCAGAATCGAAGGCGCACCCGCCGACGCCCGGCGCTACAACAATCTATTCTGGGGCGAGGCGCAAGGCACCGGCGGCAGCACCGCTCTCGCCAACTCCTGGCTGCAGCTCAGGCAGGCGGGCGCCGCGGCGCGCGTCATGCTCGTCGCCGCGGCGGCCGAGCGGTGGAACGTTCCCGCGGCCGAGATCACCGTCGCGCGCGGCGTGGTCGAGCACGCGGGCTCGAAGCGCAAGGCGAGCTTCGGCGAGCTCGCGACCTCCGCGGCCACCCAGGTGGTGCCGGCCGACCCCCCGCTCAAGGCGCCGGACCAGTTCGTGTTCATCGGCAAGCCGGCGGCTAAAACCGATGCGCGCGCCAAGTCGACCGGAACCGCGCTGTTTACGCAGGACGTGAAGCTTCCCGGGATGCTCACCGCGGTGGTCCTGCACCCGCCGCGCTTCGGCGCGCGGCTCGCGAGCGTCGACGCCTTCAAGGCGAAACAGATCCGCGGCGTCCTGGACGTGTTCCCCTTCGTCACGCCGGCGACGAGCGGCGTCGCCGTCCTCGCGCGCGACTACTGGACGGCCAAAAAAGGGCGCGACGTGCTGATCGCCGAATGGGACGAGAGCGAAGCTTTCCGCCTCGGCTCGGCGGAGATCATGGTGGAATACAAGCGCCTCGCAGCGACACCGGGTGCTGCGGTGCGAAAGGAAGGCGACGCCGCGCGTGCGCTTTCCGCCGCCGCGAAGACGATTGAAGCCGCCTACGAGTTCCCCTTCCTCGCGCACGCTGCCATGGAGCCGATGAACTGCGTCGTCGCGCTAAGGCCCGACGGCTGCGATATCTGGAACGGCGAGCAGTTCCAGACCGTCGACCAGGCCGCGGTGGCGAGGCTGCTCGGACTTCCCCCGGCGAAAGTGCGCCTCAATATGCTTTTCGCCGGCGGCAGCTTCGGCCGGCGCGCCAACCCGCAGTCCGACTTCATTCTCGAAGCGGTGGCGATCGCCAAGGGCGCGGGCGGCAAGGCGCCGATCAAGCTGGTCTGGGGCCGCGAGGACGACATGCGCGCCGGGTATTACCGGCCGGTGTACTTCCATGCCCTCAAAGCCGGGGTCGATTCGCGCGGCGAGCCGGTCGCCTGGCGACACACCATCGTCGGCCAGTCGATCCTCACCGGAACGGCCTTCGAGTCGGCGATGGTCAAGAACGGCGTCGACGCAACGTCGGTGGAGGGCGCGGCAAATCTGCCCTACGCCATCCCGAACCTCTCGGTCGAGCTCCACTCCCCGAAGCTCGGCGTGCCGGTCCAGTGGTGGCGCTCGGTCGGCTCGACCCATACCGCGTTCGCCACGGAATGCTTCCTCGACGAAATTGCCCGCGCGGCGGGCAAGGACCCCCTCGCCTTGCGAATGAAGCTCCTGGAGAAGCAGCCGCGCCACCGCGCGGCCCTCGAGCTCGCCGCACGCCACGCCGGCTGGGGCGAGCCGCTTGGCCCGGGGCGCTCCCGCGGCCTCGCAGTACACGAGTCCTTCGGCACCGTGGTCGCGCAGGTCGTCGAAGTCCTGAAAGCCAAGGAAGGCGTGAGGCTCGCGCGCGTGGTGTGCGCGGTGGACTGCGGGGTAGCGGTTAATCCAAACGTCGTCGCGATGCAGATGGAGTCGGGCATCGGCTTCGGCCTATCGGCCGCGCTCTCCGGGGCGATTACCCTGAAGGACGGCGTGGTCGAACAGTCGAATTTCCACGATTACCCGATCCTGCGCTTCCCTGAGATGCCGCCCATCGAGACGCTGATCGTGCCCTCCAGCCAGAAGCCGAGCGGGGTCGGGGAGCCGGCAACGCCGGTCATCGCCCCGGCCTTGGCCAATGCCCTTCTCGCCCTCGAGGGGAAGCCTTTTCGAACGCTTCCCCTCTCGTCGCAAGGGCTTGTTTTGGCGTAGAATAGCAGTCCACCTTTCTACCGACCGTCCGCGGGAGCACCCGCGACGCGGTCAATTACTCTCGACGGAGACCGATGCATACCCAGGAGAGACGGCAGTTCAAGATCGGCAAATACGACATCGTGGCGCAACCGGCCAACGGCTCGATGCACATGCTTCGCTACACGGTGCTTTTGAACGGCAAGCGGCTCGGTGCGCTGCTCAGCATGCCGACCGAATCCGACTGCCGGTTCCTGGAGGCGCCGCCCAAGGTGCCGCCGCTGAAGATCTTCTCGGTGACCTACCGGCCGGGGCGGCCGAAGAAAGGCGCCCCCAAACCGAACGGCGAGAACGGCGAATCGAGCGGCCCGACCATTCCATGGTCCATCAAGGGCCAGCAGCGCTACTGAGCGCCAAGGTCTCTGGAAAAGCCCGGTCTTCCGGGCTTTTTTCTTTTCGGTGAGCTTCAAGGAGGAGCTCGAGGCGTTGCGGCCGTACCTGCTGCGCTACGCCTCGCTACAGCTGCGCAACCGCGATGCGGCCGAGGACGCGGTCCAGGAAGCGCTGCTCGCCGCGCTCTCCGCCGAAGCCGGCTTCGCCGGGCGCTCGAACCTGCGCACCTGGGCGACCGGCATCCTCAAGCACAAGATCGTCGACGCGATCCGCCGCGCGAGCCGCGAGCGGCCGATCGAAGGCGAAGGCGACAGCACCGACCTGGATGCGCTCTTCGACGCGCGCGGCCACTGGCACGACCATCCCGACGCATGGCCCGCGCCCGACGGGGCACTCCAAGAAAAGCAGTTTCTCGCCGCCCTGCAGCGCTGCCTCGACGGGCTTCCGGCGCGCACCGGGCAGGCCTTCCTGCTGCGCGAGCACATGGGCCTCGAGACGGCGGAAATCTGTAAGGAGCTGCGCATCAGCTCGACCCACTGCTGGGTGCTTCTCTACCGCGCGCGCATGGCGCTGCGCGAGTGCCTCGACAAGACCTGGTTCGGACGATGAATCTCTCCTGCAAGGAAGCGTCGCAGCTCCTCTCCCAGCGCGAGGACCGCAGGCTCACGCTCGCCGAGACCGTGACGCTGCGGCTGCACCTCGCGATCTGCCGCGGCTGCCGCGCCGTGAGCGAGCAGATCCCCTTCCTGCGGCGCGCCGTTTCCCGCCTGCTCGACTAGCCGCGCGCACGGGCGGACAGCTCGTGCACCACGACGCCCTCCATCGGGTCGACCGGCGCCTGCCACGGCGCACGCTGGATCATGCGTCGCGCATCGTCCCGGCCGGCCTGCCAGCGCGCTTCGATGCCGGCAGCGCTGAAATCGATGTCCTTCCAGTAGTCCTCGCTGGCGAGCGCAGGAGCCAGCAGGCGCACGACGTGCATCGTCGTGCTGCAGCCCCAGGAGTCGAGCTTGCGCACATGCGCCTGACTGCGCTCTTCCGGCGTGACGTGGCTCGCCAGCTCCCGAATCACGCGGCGAAGGTGGTGGATCTGCTTCTGCCGCGCGATATGGCTGTCGGCGCGGCTCGCATAGCGGATGTCCTTCTCGCGGGCGAGCACCTGCCAGAGCGACTCCGGCTCGGGACCGGCAGGCTGCCAGACGTTCGCGTCGAAGATGAGCGCGTCGCGGCGCGGATCGTCCTCGAATACCACTTCCATCGGCGTGTTCGAGTAAAGCCCGCCGTCCCAGTAGGCCTCGCCGTCGATGCGCACCGCCGCGAAGCCCGGCGGCAGCGCACCCGATGCGAGGATGTGATCGAGCGAGAGACGCATGTGCCGGCTGTCGAAGTAGCGCATCTCGCCCCGTGCCACCTTCACCGCGCCGATGGTCAGGCGCGTGGGCTGGCCCAGCGCGTCGAGCTCGACGAAGCCGGCGAGCGTATCGCGCAGCGGCCCGGTGCTGTAGAGGGAGGCGAGGTCGATGCCGACCGGCGCCACGAGGCCGCCGAGCATCGGTGGGCGCGGCGCGAAGAATCCCGGAATGCCGCCCGCGAGCGTGGACCAGGTGGCGAAGGGGGGCGGCGTCAGCTGCTCCAGGCGCCGCCAGAACTCGCGCAGGCGATCGAGTCGCGCCCCGGGCCGGTTCGCCGCGATGATCGCGCCGTTGATCGCGCCGATCGATGTGCCGATCACCCAGTCGGGCTCGAGGCCCGCCTCATGCATGGCCTCGTAGACGCCGCCGTGGTAGGCGCCGAGCGCGCCGCCGCCCTGCATCACCAGGACGACCTGGCCGTGCAGCACGGCTACTCGGCCGTCCAGCCGCCGTCGATCGAAAGCAGCGCCCCGGTGATCGACGCCGCGGCCCCGCTGCAGAGGTAGGCGGCGAGCGCCGCCACTTCGTCGACCTTCACGAACTGCTTGGTCGGCTGCGCGGCGAGGATCACGTCGCGCACCACTGCTTCCTCGCTGATGCCGCGCGATTTCGCCTGGTCGGGAATCTGTTTCTCGACCAGAGGCGTGCGCACATAGCCCGGGCAGATCGCGTTCACGGTGATGCCGTGCTGCGCCACTTCGAGCGCCACCGTCTTGGTGAGGCCGGCGAGCCCGTGCTTCGCCGAAACGTAAGCCGCCTTGAACGGGCTCGCGACCAGCGCATGCGCCGAGGCGATGTTGACGATGCGCCCCCAGCCCTTCTTCTTCATCGCCGGCAACGCCGCGCGAGTCGTATGGAACGCAGAGCTGAGGTTGATGGCGATGATGGCGTCCCACTTGTCGACCGGAAACTCGTCGACCGGCGCGACGTGCTGGATGCCGGCGTTGTTCACCAGCACGTCGAGCGCGCCGAACTTGGCCACCGCCTTCTGCACCATCGCGGCGATGGTGTCCGGCCGGGTCATGTCCGCGCCGTCGTAGGAAACCTCGACCTGGCATTTCGCCGCGAGCGACTTGCGCAACGATTCGATCTGCGCCGGGTCGCCGAACCCGTTGAGGACGATGTTGGCCCCTTCGGACGCGAGCCGGGTGGCGATGCCCAGACCGATGCCGGACGTCGAGCCGGTGACGAGCGCGGTCTTGCCCTTGAGCGTCACGGCTGCCTCGCGAGGACGCGGCCCGGGCGCGCACCGGTAGGTTTACCGTGCCGCCACACGATCTCGCCGTTGACGACGACCACGTCGATGCCTTTCGCCGGCTGGATCGGCTTCGCGAACGTAGCCGCCTCGCCGATCGTTTCCGCATCGAACAGCGTAATGTCGGCGGCCATGCCCGGCTTGAGCACGCCGCGATCGGCAAGGCCGAAGGTCTTCGCCGTGAGCCCGGTCATCTTGTACACAGCGGTCTCCAGGGGAAAAAGATTAAGGCCGCGCGAGTAATGGCCGAGGACGCGCGGGAATGTCGCCCAGAGCCGGGGATGGGGCGCGGCGTCGTGCGGCAGGCCGTCGGAGCCGATCATCGTGTTCTCGAACGAGAGGATGCGCTGCACGTCGCCCTCGTCCATGGAGAAATAGATCGCTCCGGCGGGCAGGAGTTCTTCGAGCGGTATCTTAATGTCCACGAGATCCATGCCGGCCACCTCGGGGTGCGGCTTGGACCAGGTGACCAGCGTCTTCGATGCCACCGCCACGCGGCTCGCCGAAAGCATGGTCGAGGAAGCGCAGTACGGATAGCAATCGAGCCCGATCGGCTGGCGCTTCATGCGCTCGGCGATGAGCGGCAGCGTTTCCCGCGAGCGCCCGTGGTTCGGCCGTCCGGCGACCTTGTGGTGGGAGATGACGACCGGCACGTCGAGGCTGCGGCCGATGCGGAACGTCTCCTCTAGCGAGTCGAGGACCCGCTCGCTCTCGTCGCGCATGTGGGTGACATAGATCCCATGGCGCGCCTTGAGGGGCCGGCACACCTCGATCACCTCCTCGGTCGGAGCGGCGCACGCCGGCTCGTAATAGAGGCCGGTCGACACGCCGATCGCACCGGCGGCGAGCGCCTCGTCCGCCAGCCGTCGCATTTCCGCAGCCTCGTTTGCGGAGGCAGGACGCTCGAGGTCGTCCATCGTCTGCACGCGCAGCAGGGTGTGGCCGACGAGCAGCGC
>DASQYN010000327.1:0-11666 GCA_035639215.1 Burkholderiales bacterium | reverse complement strand
CGCCGACCCATGCCACGGTCCGGCCGCGAATGGGACCGCGGTGCTCGATGTACGTGAAGACATCGGCCAGGATCTGGCAGGGATGGTATTCGTCGGTCAAGCCGTTGATCACCGGCACGCGAGAGTTCCGGGCGAAGCGATCGATGATGTCCTGCTCGAAGGTGCGCACCATGATGATGTCGCACATGCGGGAGATGACCTGCGCGGCGTCCTCGACAGGCTCGCCACGGCCTAGCTGGGAGTCGCGGGTGTAGAGATAGATCGCGGCGCCGCCGAGCTGGTGCATGCCGGCCTCGAAAGACATGCGCGTGCGGGTCGAGGGCTTCTCGAAGATCATGGCGAGGGTGCGGTCTTCCAGCGGCCAGTAGCGCTCGTAGCGCTTGAACTTGTCCTTGATCCAGCGCGTGCGCGCGAAGAGGTGCGCGTGCTCCTCGCGCGAGAAGTCGCTGAACTGGAGGAAGTGCCGGACCTCGCTCACGGAAGGCAAAGCGCTTGCGCTTTGGTCAAGCCGCGGCGCGCTTCTCGAGGAAGGCGCGGGCGAGCGGCAGGAAGCGGCTCACGGCCTCGCGGCCTTCCGCCTCGCTCATGACAAGCGGCGGCAGCATGCGCACGACCTTGTCGACCGTGACGTTGAGGACGAGGCCGGCGTCGAGCGCCGCCTTCACCAGCTCGCCGCACGCCTCCTCGAACTCGACGCCGATCATCATGCCCATGCCGCGCACCTCGGCAATGCCCTTCGCGCCGCCGAGGGCGCCGGCGAGCGCTGCGCGCATCGCGTCGCCCACGCGGGCGGCGTTGTCGAGCAGGCGCTCTTCCTTCATCGTGTCGATGGTCGTGCACACCGCGGTCATGGCGAGCGGGTTGCCGCCGAAGGTCGAGCCGTGGTTGCCGGGCTTGAAGAGGCCCCGCGCGCGGCCGCCGACCACGCAGGCGCCCACCGGCACGCCCGAGCCGAGGCCCTTGGCGAGCGGCACGACGTCGGGCAGGAAGCCGGCGTGCTGGTAGACGAACCACTTGCCGGTGCGGCCGAGGCCGCACTGCACCTCGTCGGAGATGAAGAGCCACTCCTTCTTCTCGCAGATCTCGCGCAGGCCGCGCAGGTACTCCAGGCGCGAGACGTTGATGCCGCCTTCGCCCTGGATCGGCTCGACCATGACGGCGACGACGTTGCGGTTGTTCTCGGCGATGAGCCGGACCGCTTCGAGGTCGTTAAGCGGCACGCGCACGAATCCCGAAACGAGCGGCTCGAAGCCGGCCTGCACCTTGCGGCTGCCGGTGGCGGAGAGCGTGGCCAGCGAGCGGCCGTGGAAGGCCTTTTCCATGACGATGATCGCCGGCTCGGCGACGCCGCGCTCGTGGCCGTACTTGCGCGCGAGCTTGATCGCCGCCTCGTTCGCTTCCAGCCCGGAGTTGCAGAAGAACACCTCGTCGAGGCCGGTGATCTCGGCGATGCGGTCGGCGGCCGCCTCCTGGTCCGGGATGCGCCAGAGGTTCGAGGTATGGAGGATCCCCGACTGGATCCGCCGGGTCAGGGCGGAAACCAGCTTCGGATGGGCGTAGCCGAGCGTGTTCACCGCGATGCCGGCGAGCGCATCGAGGTACTTGCGGCCTTCTTCGTCCCAAAGCCAGACGCCCTCGCCGCGGACGAAGGCGACCGGCTGGCGCGCGTAGGTGTTCATCACATGGGACATGCGTTTGGCCCCCAAATGAAAAACGGCGGCACCGGCCGCCGTTCCAAAAATCCTAACAGAAAAACCCGGCCTTCAGCCGAAGAGGGTCTTTAGCGGCCTTTCCGTGACGAAGCGCGCGAGCTCCGGATCCTCGATGAAGGCGGCGGCCGAGGCGGCCGCCAGGATGCGCTCGGGGGGTTGGGGCTTCGAAATGATGTGGCCCTGCACGTAGTCGATGCCCACGGCGTGCAGGGCTTCCACCGTCGCCGGCTCCTCGGCCCATTCGGCGATGCTCTGCATGCCGAGGTTGCGCGCTAGCTCGGCGATCGTCTCGACGATCGCCAGGTTCGCCGGGTGGGCATGCACGTTGCGGACGAAGCTGCCGTCGATCTTCAACGCATCGGCGGGCAGCTCCTTGAGGTAGGAGAAGGAGGTGTAGCCGGCGCCGAAGTCGTCGAGCGCCACCTTCGCGCCGAAGCCGCGCACCCGGTCGATGAAGCGGCGGGTGTTCGCGAGGTCGTGCAGGGCGATGCTCTCGGTGATCTCGATGCAAAGGCGCCGCGCGCCGGCCGGATGCGACTCGAGAAGCGCGAACGCCTCGCGCACGAAACGCTCGTCGTTGAGCGAGGCGCCGCTCAGGTTCATGCAGGCGAAGCGCGTGGCGCCGAGCGCGGCGCGGTGGCGCTCGAGCCAGTCGAGCGTGTGATTGAGCACCCAGCGGTCGATCACTCCGGCGTAGCCGTTGGTCTCCGCGGCCGCGACGATGCGGCCGCCGGAGAGCACGTTGCCGTCGGCCTCGCGCATGCGCACCAGCACCTCGAAGTCGAGCGAGGTGCGCGGCGCGCGCAGCGAGAGGATCGGCTGCATCACCAGGAACAGCCCCTCGGGCGCGCCGCCCGTGCCGAGGTGCTTGGCGAGGCGCAGGTCCTGCTCGCGCTCGCGGAAGGCGGCGGCGCCGCGCTCGTAGACGATGAGCCCGTCGCCGCGCCCGGTTTTCGCGGCGCGGCAGGCCTGGTCGGCGATGGAGAGCGCGTCGCTCACGCTGGTGCCCGCCGCCACCTCGGCAAGGCCGATCGAGCCCTTCACCTGGAAGGCCTTGTCGGCGCTTTGGAAGGGCAGGCTGGACAGCGCCTCGAGGATGCCGCGGCAGAGCACCGCGGCGCTGCGGATCGGCGTGCCGGGGAAGATCAGCACGAACTCGTCGCCGCCGATGCGGCCGAGCGCCTGGCCCTCGCCGAGCAGCTCCTCGACGCGCCGGCACACCTGGCGCAGCACCTCGTCGCCGATGCGATGGCCGAAGATGTCGTTGATCAGCTTGAAGCGGTCGAGGTCGAGGTAGGCGAGGGCGAGCGAGCGCTCCGCCGGCAGCCGGGCGAGCTCGGCCTCCAGGCGCTTGTCGATGCCGCGCCGGTTGAGCACGCCGGTGAGCGCGTCGTTCTCGGCGAGGAAGCGCAGCCGCTCGGTGGCGCGATAGCGCTCGGTGGTGTCCTGCAGCGAGCCCTCCACCTTGCCCTCCGCGGGGGCCGCCTTGACGTGGAACCAGCGCGGCTCGCGCTCGCCGGGCACGCGCCGCTGCACCTCGAACTCGGCCGGCTCGTGCCAGGCGCGCGGCGCGAAGAAGTCGCTCCAGCGCAGGCCCTCCGCGGCGCCCTCGATGCCGAGCATGGCGGCCGCCGCCGGGTTGACGCGCACGAAGGTGCCGTCGCGATCGAGCGTGAAGAGCCCGATCGGCAGCGCCTCGTAGGTGCCGCGCAGCTCGTCCTCGGCGCGCCGCCGCCCGGCGCGCTCCTGCCGCATCTGCTCGCCGATCGCGAACGAGGCGAGCAGGCTCGAGGCGAGCGCCGCGGTGACGCTGTTCACCGCGCCGATCAGCTCCTTCAGGCCGAAGGCCGCGGCCGCCACCTCGTAGAGGCCGGCGGCGAGCACCATGGCGAGCGAGGCGCTGTACCACATCGCCACGCGCGAGCGGCGCACGATGACGATGCGCGCGAGCAGGAAGCCGAGCACGCCGATGCCGGTCGCCGCGGCGATCCACATGAACGGCAGGAAGCGGGCGAAAGGCAGCAGCAGCGCGGCGGCGAGCAGCGCGAGGCAGCACAGCCGCGCCACGTGCAGCGCCCAAGCATGGCCGACGCGCGGTAGGTCCTCGCGGAACAGGCGGCTGAACAGCGCGTAGGTCAGCAGGATGTAGGCGGCGATCGTCACCTGGCGCATCGGCGCGAGCCAGCCGGGCGGGATCGTGTGCTCCAGCCACTGCATGTCCCAGCCCGCCGAGATCTCGGCGAGGCGCAGGCTCGCCACCAGCCACGCGGCGAAGAGCAGGTAGGTCGCGTCGCGGTTGATCGCCGCGGCGACCAGCACGAACGCGGCGAGCAGCAGCAGGCCCCCTTCGAGCAGGCCCGAATTGCGGTGGAAGCGGTCGGTCGAGCGGCGCAGCTCCGCGGCATCCCACTGCAGCGCCGAGATGCGCGCCGGGCCGGAATAGCTGGCGCGGCAGAGCACGTTGAGCGGCGTGGCGCGCCGACCCAGCGCGAGCGCGAAGCCGGCCTTGGCCGGCCGGAAGGCACCCGCGGTCTCGGCGCGCGAGGCGTGTCCGAGGGACTCGAGGCCGGGCGCTTCCCAGCAGGCCGCGTCGACCGTGTGCCGGGAAGGCATCTCTATGTCGATCTCGCCCGCCGCCGGCGCGGCTCGGAAGCTGAACCAGAAGGGCGTCTCGGAAAGCCGCGTGTCCTCGTGCGGCACCGGCGGGCGAAGGCGCAGCTCGGCGAGCGCCTCGGCCGGCGTGAGCGGCTCGGCGCCTTCCTGAAGGACCCGCAGCTCGAGCGGCGCCGCGCGGCCGGTCGCGTAGTGCGGCTCCCACGCCACGAGCGCCACGACGGTCAGCGCCGCGATCGTCGCCGGCACGCCATAGATCGACAGCCGCTGGATCAGCGGCTCGAGCGCGGCTGCGAGCGCGCCGCTAAGCGACGGCTTCGCTCGCAGGCATCGCCTCCGCGCTTCTCAGATCGATGTCGGGGTGCTCGGTGCGGCAGAACAGGCCGTACAGCGGATGCCGGGCGTGCAGCCAGCGCGCCTCGGCGGTCTCGAGCTCGAAGCCCAGAATACGGTGCGGCAGCCCGGCGGCGTGCGCGAGCGGGACGAAGCCGCGGCCGGGGAACACGTCGCGGAAGAGCAGCGACTCGTACTGCCGGTCGAGCGGCGAGCGCGCGCCGATCACCATCCAGTCGACGCTCGCCTGCCGGCAGAAATGATAAAAGGCCTTGAAGAGCATCACCTTCACCATGTGGCCCATGCGCCCGGTGCAGACGCCGAGGCGGGTCGCCTCAGCGAGGCTGCGCCGGCGCAGCGCGGCCGGCAACGCCACCGACTGCTCGATGGCGAGCGGTCGGTCGCGGTTCCTCTCGATGCGCATCGTGCCGAGCGGCGTGCCATCGAGGCGCGACTCGGCGAGCAGCACCGTGGCGTCCGTTTCCCGGTCCCTCGGCTCCGGCTCGCTGAGGCGCTCCGCGAGCGCCGGCACGTGGCGCGCGTACGCGGCGTGGCGGATCCGTACCGCGCCGGCGAGCTGCTGCTCGCTGCGCGCGATGCGGATGGTGAACGGCAGGCGCTGCCGCGGCGTGAGCGAAACAACATCGGCCTCCTCGATTCCATGCATCTCGCGACCCTCCTCCTCGTAGGCAAGCGAGCACAGCGTGCCAGCGTTGCTTCGGCCCGACAAGGCGGGAAAACAGGGAGGGAAAACCCTTAGCGGGAAATACGCGACAGGTCCGCTTCCTCGGCGGGCTTGAGGACGCGGATGCACGGCAGGTAGCCTTCGTGCACTACCCCGTGCACCTCCATGCGCTTGGTGGAGCGCAGCAGGTCGCCCAGGTATTCGGAGATCTTCGCCGTGACGAGCTGGCCGGGGACGAGCACCGGGATGCCGGGTGGGTACGGCACGATCTGGTCGGCGCAGATGCGGCCGGTCAGAGCGCGGTTCACGCGCTCGCGCTCGTCGAAGACCGGCAGCAGCTCGCCGCCGCAGTAGTACGCATCCCTCGGCAGCACCCGGAGCTTCGTGAACGCCGGAATGTCCGGGGACTGCACCAGGCGGCGCGGCGGCCGTCCCTCGCGCGCGATGCGCATCAGCGCGTCGTAGAGGCGCGAGACCTTCGAGCGCGTGGTGCCGATGGTCAGCAGCAAGGTCAGGGTGTTGAAGGTGGATTTTTCGACCTGGATGTTGTAGCGCTCGAAGAGCACCTTCTGCAGGTCCTCGACCGTGTAGCCGCAGCCGGAGATGTCGATGGTGACCTTGGTCGGGTCGAGCCGGATGCCGTCCGAGCGCACCTCCGGCGGCAGCAGGTCCTCGAGCTCGAGCACGCGGAACACCTTGGTCGAGTTGACCAGGTTCCTCACCTCGGTGGCGAGCTCGAGCGTGCGCGAGAGCAGCTTGTAGCCTTCCATCACTGCCTGCTTGCGCGCGATGTCGAGGCTCGCGATGAGACCGTATTGCGGGCTCGTCGACGTATGCATGTTGAAGTTCTCGCGGAACAGGTGCTCCTTGAAGTCCGGATCGTTGACATGGATCATGGACGCCTGCGAGAAGGCGGAGAGCACCTTGTGCGTCGACTGCGTCGCGTAGTCGGCGCCGGCCTCGAGCGCGGTCGGGCGGAACGCCGGATGGAAGCGCGCGAAGCCGTACCAGGCCTCATCGATGATGACCTTGATGCCTTTCGCGTGCGCGGCCTCGACGATCGGCGGCAGGTCGTAGCGCAGCCCGTCGTAGGTGCAGGAGGTGATGATCAGCGCCTGGGCATCGGGATTCTTCTTGATCGCGTCCAACAAGGCCTTCTTCGGAACCGGTCCATAAAGGCCGTATTTCCGGTTGAGCGAGGCGTCGACGTAGACCGGGTGCGCGCCGGAGAGCACCACGCCGTGGTGCACGCTCTTGTGGCAGTTGCGGTCGAGGATCAGCTTCTCGCCCGGCGCGATGAGCGTCTGGAAGATCACCTTGTTCGCGGTCGAGGTGCCGTTCGTGGCGAAGAAGGTGCGCTTCGCGCCGAACGCCTTCGCCGCCTTCGCCTGCGCCTCGGCGATCACCGCCTTCGGGTCCATGAGCGAGTCGAGCATCGGCACCGAGACCGAGAGGTCGGCGTCGAACACGTGCTCGCCCATGAAGTCGTAGAAGTCGTTCACCCACGGGCTGCCGCGCAGCGACTCGCCGGAGGAGTGCCCCGGGGTATGCCACTGATCCTTCGCCATCCAGACGTAGTTCTTGAGCTGGTCGTAGAACGGCGTGCGCGCGCGCTCCTGGATCTGGGCGTTGAGGATGCGGTAGATGCCGCGATAGTCGCGCTCCTCACGATAGAAGTAGCCGTCGACGGCCTCGGCGAAAAGCGCGTCGACGATGTCGTCCTCCTTCTCCTGCGCGATGAGGATGTACACGTCTAGCTCGGGGCGGAACCGGGTGATCCGCTGCACCAGCTCGAGCGCCGACATCTCGGCCTTCGCCTCGCCGTTCTTCAGCGTGTAGAGCGTGTCGTCGACGAGCACCGCCTGCATGTCGCCGTCGCGCTCGATCTCGGCGAGCGCCTCGCGCGCCGTGGTGACGCCGGTGAAGGCGATGCCGAGCGGATTGTCGAGCGAGCGCGCGGCCGCGTTCAGGCCCTTCACGAACTCGCGCAGCACGAGCTGCTCGTCGTTGACGACGAGGATGCGGCTGACCGGCTTGCTCAGGGGCGAGCCCCTATAATCCGCCGATGCGCCGAGCTGCCGCGCGCCGGCGATACCGCCGGACTACTTGTTGAGGGCTTTGACAGCCTGGGCGAGCCGACTCTTGTGACGACCGCCGGCGTTACGGTGCAGGATGCCCTTTGCGACTACGCGGTCGATGACGCCCTGCGAGACGCGCAGCGTCTGCGCCGCCGTCTCGGCGTTGCCTGCGGCGACCGCCTTCTTGACGTTCTTGATCGCCGTGCGCACCGCGGTGCGCAGGCCCATGTTGTGGTCGCGCCGCCCGAGCGCCTGGCGGGCGCGCTTGCGCGCGGACTTGATGTTGGCCATGAACGATTTATGCCCTTGAAAAGGGGCGAAATTCTAGCATGAACCTTTTGCGCGCCCTGGCCACGGTGTCGAGCCTGACCTTCGTCAGCCGGATCCTCGGCTATGTGCGCGACTTCATCATCGCGCGCGCCTTCGGCGCCGGCCTCGGCACCGACGCGTTCTTCGTCGCCTTCCGCATCCCGAACCTGCTGCGGCGGCTCTTCGCCGAGGGCGCGTTCTCGCAGGCTTTCGTCCCGGTGCTCGCGGCCTACAAGGCAAAGGACGAGCAGGGGGTCAAGACGCTGGTAGACGGCGTCGCGACCCTGCTCTTCCTCGCGCTGGTCGCCGCCGCCGTGCTCGGGATCGTGCTCGCGTCGGCCGTCGTCTGGGTGTCCGCGCCCGGCTTTTCCCGCGATCCGGCGAAGTTCGACCTGACCGTGACGATGCTGCGGATCACGTTTCCGTACATCGTCTTCATCTCGCTCGTCGCCTTCTCCGCGGGGGTGCTCAACACCTGGAACCGGTTCTCCATCCCCGCCATCACGCCGGCGCTGCTCAACGTGGCGTTCATCGTCGGCGCGCTCGGCTTCGCCGGGCGCTTCGATCCGCCGACGCTGGTGCTCGCCTGGGCGGTGTTCGCCGGCGGCGTGCTGCAGCTCGCCTTCCAGGTGCCCTTCCTCGCCCGCATGGGGCTCCTGCCGCGCTGGCGGCTCGACCTCGGCCATCCCGGAGTGCGACGCATCCTCAAGCTGATGGGGCCCGCGGCCTTCGGCGTGTCGATCAGCCAGGTGTCGCTCCTGATCAATACGATCTTCGCTTCCTTCCTAGTGACCGGCAGCGTGTCGTGGCTCTACTACGCCGACCGCCTGATGGAATTTCCGGCCGGCATGCTCGGCGCGGCGCTCGGCACCATCCTCCTTCCCAGCCTCTCCAAGTACCATGCGAGCGCGAATGCCGCGGAGTACAGCCGCCTGCTCGACTGGGGGTTGCGGGTGACGTTCCTTCTCGCCCTGCCGGCCGCGGCGGCACTCGCGGTGCTGGCGATCCCGCTCATCGCCGCGCTTTTCCACTACGGCCGCTTCAGCACCGAGGACGCGTGGATGACCCGCCAGGCGCTTGCGGCGTACAGCGTGGGTCTGACGGGAATGATTCTCGTCAAGATCCTTGCGCCGGGGTTTTACGCAAGACAGGACATTCGCACTCCGGTCAAGATCGGGCTTCTGACGCTCGGCGCCACGCAGCTCATGAACCTCGCTTTCATCTTTCCGTTGCGCCATGCCGGCCTTGCGCTGGCGATCGGCCTGGGCGCCTGCCTGAACGCGGCGCTGCTCTATCGCGCGCTGCGCAGGCGCGGCGCCTATGTGCCGGAGCCGGGCTGGCCGCTCTTTCTCCTCAAGGTCGCCGCTGCAGTGGCGGCCATGGCGCTCGCGCTTTACCTCGCGATGGGCGACACCGCGTGGTGGCTCGAGGCGCGCTGGCAACGCAAGCTTCCGGCGCTGCTCGGCCTCGTCGCGCTGGGCGCCGCGACCTACGGCGCGTGCCTCGCGCTCTTCGGCTTTCGCCTGCGGCATTTCTCGCGCCGGGGCGCGGCTTGAGCGCGCTGGAGGAGTTCGCCGAGCTGCTCGCGCGCGACGACTCGGCCATCGACCTCGCGCACGCCTGCCTGATGATCGCGCAGGACGCCTATCCCGGCCTCGAGGTCGAGCGCTATCTCGGCGAGATCGAGCGCATGGCGATCCGCCTGCGCGCCCGCGTGGCGAAGATCGACCCGGTCGAAGAGCGCGTCATGGCGCTCAACCAGTTTCTCTTCGAGGAGCTCGGCTACCGCGGCAACGCCGAGGAATACTACGACCCGCGCAACAGCTACCTCAACGAGGTGATGGATCGGCGCACCGGCATTCCGATCACGCTCGCGGTGCTCTATATGGCGGTCGGGCGGCGCATCGGCCTGCCGCTCGAGGGGGTGTCCTTTCCCGGGCACTTCCTCGTGCGACTGCGCCTGCGCGGCGGCATGCTGGTGCTCGATCCCTTCGGCGGCGGGGCGCCGCTCTCCGAGCACGACCTGCGCGAGCGGCTGCAGCGCGTGATCCCGAAGGGCGCGACCGAGAACGTGCCGGTGGCGGACCTGCCGCTCGACCAGTTCCTCGAGCCGGCGACGCCGCGGCAGATCCTCGCGCGCGTGCTGCGCAACCTTAAGGGCATCTATCGCGAGGCCGACCAGCCGCAGCGCATGCTCGAGGTCCTCGACCGCATGCTCGTCGTCGCGCCCGACTCGAGCGCCGAGCGGCGCGACCGAGGCCTGCTCTACCAGCGGCTCGAGTGTTACCGCGCGGCGCTCAAGGACCTGCAGGACTACCTCGAGCGGGAGCCGGAAGCGCCGGACTTCGAAGAGGTGCGCGCGCGGCTGATGGAAGTGTCGGCGCTTTGCGCCCGGCTCAATTAGTCCACTACAATCGCCGCTTCCCAAATCTAGGAGGAGGGGACATGGAACGCAGGTCATTCCTTAAGAAAGCGGCCGCGGGCGTCGCCGCGACCACCGTCGCCGCGCCGGCGATCGCGCAGTCCAATCCGAAGATCCAGTGGCGCCTGGCGGCGAGCTGGCCGAAGAGCCTGGATACGCTCTTCGGCGGCGCCGACCTGGTGGCCAAGCGCGTATCGGAAATCACCGACGGCAACTTCCAGATCCGCACCTTCGCCGCGGGAGAGATCGTGCCCGCGCTGCAGGTCCTCGATGCGGTGCAGGCCGGGACCGTGGAGCTCGGCCATACCGCGCTCTATTACTACTTCGGCAAGGATCCGGCGCTCGCGCTGATCTGCGCGGTGTGCTTCGGCCCGAACACCCGGCAGTCGAACGCCTGGTGGTACGAGGGCGGCGGCGAGCAGGCGGCGGAGCCGCTGATGAAGGACTACAACTGCAAGGCGCTGCTCGCCGGCAGCACCGGCTGCCAGATGGGCGGCTGGTACCGCAAGGAGATCAAGTCGGTCGCCGACATGAAGGGCCTCAAGTTCCGCATCGGCGGCATGGCGGGCCTGATCATGCAGAAGCTCGGCGTGGTGCCGCAGCTGATCGGCGGGCCGGACATCTACCCGGCGCTCGAGAAGGGCACGATCGACGCGGCCGAGTGGGTAGGCCCGTACGACGACGAGAAGCTCGGCTTCAACAAGGTCGCGAAGTACTACTACTATCCCGGCTTCTGGGAAGGCGGCCCGATGCTGCACACGATCGTCAACCTCGACAAGTGGAACGAGCTGCCGAAGCACTATCAGGCGGCGCTGCGCACGGCCTGCGGCGAAGCGAACACCTGGATGCCGGCGAAGTACGACACCGTGAACGTGGCAGCGCTGCGCCGCCTCGTTGCCGGCGGCACCCAGCTGCGTCCCTTCCCGCGCTCCGTGATGGAGGCGGCCGAGAAGGCGGCCTACGAGCTCTACGACGAGCTGAAGGGCAAGAGCAAGCACTGGGCGCGCATGTACCCGGACTGGCTCAAGTTCCGCAACGACGAGTTCCTCTGGTTCCGCGTCGCCGAGCACACCTACGACAGCTACGCGTTCAACTCGAAGCTGGGCATGAAGGCGAAATAACCCGCCTCGATTGCCCATCCGAAAACCCTGCCCCGGCGGGGTTTTTTATTTGCCGCCGAACTGCTTCTGCAGGTCGTCGGTTTCCTGCCCGTTGCTCTCCGGCGCCGGGCTGCCGCCCGACGGGGCGCCGAAGTTCGGCGGTGCGGTCTCCTCCTGCTCCTGCTGCGGCGTCTCTACCGGGATCTCGATCTTCACCTTCGACGGATCGATCTTAAGATGCTCGAGGTTGCCGGTGACGAGTTGCGGGAAGACGATGACGATGCCGACCATGATCACCTGGATCACTACGAAGGGCACGGCGCCCCAGTAAATCTGGCCGGTGGTGACGCCGGCGAGCGGCTTGCGCAGGATCTTGTCCACGTACTCCTTCGCTGGCGCGACGCTGCGCAGGTA
>DASQYN010000326.1:0-14734 GCA_035639215.1 Burkholderiales bacterium | reverse complement strand
CAGGCACAGACAACGTTTCTTCGTGATGCGCGCCGCTCGCGCCTTCGCGCCCGGGACGCCGCTCAAGCTCGAAGCGATTCCCGACCCCAAGCCCGGTAAGGGGATGGCGCTCGTCAAGATGCTCGCTTGCGGCGTCTGCCGCACCGACTTGCATCTCGTCGATGGCGAGCTGCCTGACTGCCGCTTCCCGGTGACGCCCGGCCACGAGATCGTGGGTTCCGTATTGAATTCCGGAAATCGCTTCAAAGCCGGCGACCGTGTCGGCATTCCGTGGCTCGGCTGGACCTGCGGCGAATGCGAGTATTGCCGGCGCGGCCGCGAGAACCTCTGCGAGCGAGCCCGCTTCACCGGCTGCAGCATCGACGGCGGCTACGCCGAGTACGTGCTCGCCGACGAGCGCTTCTGCCTGCCGATTCCCGAGCGTTATGGCGACGCCGAAGCGGCGCCGCTCCTTTGCGCCGGGCTGATCGGCTATCGCTGCTACTCTTTCGCGGGCGACGCGCGCGTGATCGGCCTGTACGGTTTCGGCGCCGCGGCGCATATCCTCGCGCAGGTCGCCCGTGCCGAAGGCCGCACCGTTTTCGCCTTCACTCGGAAGAACGATCTACCGGGACAACAATTCGCCATGGCGTGCGGCGCGCACTGGGCGGGCGACTCGGACGTGGCGCCCCCCGAGCCGCTCGATGCGGCGATCCTCTTCGCCCCGGTGGGCGCTTTGGTGCCCATGGCATTGAAGAACACGCGAAAAGGCGGACGGGTGATCTGCGGCGGCATCCACATGAGCGACATCCCATCCTTTCCTTACGCCTGGCTTTGGGGCGAGCGCGAGATCGTCTCGGTCGCGAACCTCACCCGCGCCGACGGCGCGCGCTTCATGGAAGTCGCGGCAAAGGTGCCGCTCAAGACCTCAGTCAAAACCTATCCTCTCGGGCGCGCCAACGAGGCGCTCGCCGACCTGCGGGCCGGCGCTTTCGAGGGCGCTGCCGTGCTGGTTCCCTAGAAGGCGATCCCGACGCCGAGCAGGATCGAGTAGGCGAGGAGCAGCCGTCCGGCCTTTGGCGTGGTGGGCAGCAAATCCTGGTAGCCGCTGCGCGTGAAGACGTCGCGCGCCGTCGAGATCGCGAAGGGCAGCGTGAGCCAGGGCAGGAGCGAGCCCAACCCGAGATCGAGCCCGAGCCAGAACCAGAGCGGCGCTGCGTAGGCCGCGGCGATGAGCAGGGTGAATTCGAGGCGGCTCCATTGCGGCCCGAAGCGCACCGCCACCGTGCGCTTGCCTTTCACGGCGTCGAAGTCGCGGTCGCGGATGTCGTCGACGATGAGGATGTTCGTGGTGAGCGCGCCGATCGGCAGGCCGAGCGCGACCGCGGCGAACGGAAGCGCCTCGGGTAAAAACCCGGTGCCCGAGGAGGCGCCGAAGGCGGCTGCAGCCTGGACGTAGTAGCCGCCGGCAACCGAAACCACGCCGAAGAAGAGAAAGAAGAGCGCGTCGGCGAGGCCGTGCCGCCCGACCGGAAACGGTCCGGCGGAGTAGGCCCAGCTCGCCGCGATGCTGGCGAGGCCGATGCCGACCACGCCGAGCCCGGCGCTGTGCACGAGGTAAAGCCCGGCGGCCAGCGCGCCCGCGTAGCAGGCGAGGATCGCAAGGCGCAGGCTGCCCAGGGTCAGCGTGCCGGACTTTACCGCCCGCACGAGCTCCGGATGCTCGCGGTCGTCGGGCTCGCGCAGCAGGTTCCCGTAGTTGTCGGTGAGGACGCCGCCGAGCTGGATCAGCCATCCCGCGGCAAGCGCGAAGAGCGCGGGGCCCAGGCGCAGCACGCCGTCGTGCGCTGCAAGGCCGCAGGCCACGGCAAGCGGGGCGGCCGCCGTCGGCAGGGTGTGTCCGGGATAGACGAGCTTGCGCAGCCACAGCTCGCGCCGCGTCCACTCGAGGGAGCGCTCCATGCTAGGCGAAATGCTGGCGCGAGCGGCCGGCCTTCACATCCTCGTACCACAGCTCGTGGTGCTCCCTTGCCCAGGTCTCGTCGACCGTGCCGTTGCGCATCGCGCGGTAGGCGCCGCTCACGCCGAGCGTGCCGAGATAGACGTGGAACAGGCTCGCCGCGATGGCGAGCAGCGCCGTGGCGAAGTGGACCAGGTTCGCGCTCTGCATGGTGCCGCGCCCCTGGCCGAAATTCGGGAAGTCGAGCACCAGTCCCGAGGCGCAGAGCACGAGGCTGAAGAAGCACACCAGGCCCCAGAAGAGCGTCTTCTCCCCGGCGTTGAACCGGCCCGAGGGTACGTGGCGACCGGAGAACATGCCGCCGAATTTCAGCATCCAGTCGAGGTCGTACAGGCGCGGCAGGTTGTCCCGGACGAAGCGCGCGATGAAGAAGGGAAGGCTGAGCATGAAGAGCGGGCCGACGAAGTTGTGCAGCCCCTTCGCCGCGACCGCGAGCCAGGCGAATAGCGTGTAGCCGATCACCGGCAGCAGCACGTACTTGCCGAAGCTGAGGACCAGCCCGGTCGCCGCCAGGACGGCGAAGCTGATGCCCATTGTCCAGTGCGTCGCGCGGTCGAGGAGATCGAAGCGCTCGATCAGCCGCCCGGTCGGCGGCGCGGAGACCGCGATCGGCCCGCGCCAGAAATAGAACGCGGCGAGGGCGGCGAGGCAGGCCGCCAGCAACGCACCGCCGGCAAAGGCGAGGGGCGGCCGAAGCTTGCGCCACGTCTGACCGCGGCTCTGGATGAGCACGCCCGCTTCGATGTCGCGCGCGTTAGTGCTATGCGAGGCGCCCGAGCGCACTTCCCGCCAGAGCGGCGCGTTGTTCCCGGGTTGCGTAACCTGCTGCTGCGCTTGCTCGGCGGCAAGATCCGCCTTGGGCCCGGCAAGCGCGCTATTAGCGAAGACGCACAGGAGCAGCATGAAAGCCGATCCAATCGTCGCCGTTGCCATACGAAGTAATATGGTGCGATCGATTCGCCGTCCGCTTGATACAGGTCAAATATGAGACTGCTATTCGCTGCCATGGCTGCCTTTGCGATGAGCGCCGCCGCCCAATCGCCTGCCGATCACCAGCACAGCTTCCACGACGCGGAGAAGTGGGCGCACGTCTTCGACGATCCGCAACGCGATGCCTGGCAGAAGCCGCACGAGACGATCCAGGCGCTCGGCCTTGCGCCGGACGCGACGGTCGCGGATCTCGGCGCGGGCACCGGCTATTTCTCGGCGCGCCTCGCCAACATGCTGAAGGCGGGCCGCGTGTACGCGGTCGATCTCGAGCCCGACATGGTGAAGTACCTCGGCGAGCGCGCGAAGCGCGAAGCGCTGCCGAACCTCGTGCCGGTGCAGGCGGCCCCGGACGACGCGCGGCTACCGGCGAAGGTCGACCTGGTCCTGGTCGTCGACGTCTACCACCACATCGAATCGCGCGAGCGCTACTTCCGGGCGCTGCGCAAGTCGCTCAATCCGGGCGGGCGCATCGCGATCATCGATTTCCGGGCCGACTCGCCCGAGGGCCCGCCCGCCGCGGCGCGCATTCCGCCCGAGCGTGTGAAAGCCGAAATGAAGAAAGCGGGCTATGTGCCCATCGCCGAGCACGGCTTCCTGCCGCGGCAGTACTTCCTCGTCTTCCGCGGCGCCAGCATGTGAGCAACTAGACGGCGCTGCCGGGCATGAAGCGGGCGAGCAACCCGATCACGCCGATGACGATCAGGTAGATGGCGACGATGTAGTTGAGCAGCCGCGGCATGAAGAGGATGAGGATGCCGGCGATCAGCGCGACGAGCGGGGCGATGGCGATGCCCATGAACATGACAGTCTTCCTCGAGGAAAGGCGAACCGGAATTTTCCTACCGGCCGCCGCTGATCTGGATCAAGCCGGCGCGAGCCGTCCGGCGCACCGTGTAGTCCATGGGATGGATGCACTACCTGCCGGCGCTTTGGATGTTCTACGACCCGACCGGGATCCGCGTCCTGATCGCCCTGTCGGCGGCGCTTGCCTGCCTGCCGGTCGCGACCTTCCGAAGGGTTTGATGTAGGTCAAGTCGCGACGGGCCCCGCTCCCTAGGATGGGGCCCCATGCCAAAGGAAGCTTCGTACAACTACCGGATCGTCCGGCAGTTCGCGATCATGTCCGTCGTCTGGGGCGTGGTGGGGATGCTGGTCGGCGTATTCATCGCGGCCGAGCTGATCTGGCCGGACCTCAACCTCGGGCTGCCTTGGCTCTCGTACGGGCGGCTGCGGCCGCTGCACACCAACGCCGTCATCTTCGCCTTCGGCGGCTGCGCGCTCTTCGCCACCTCGTACTACGTCGTGCAGCGCACCTGCCACGTGCGGCTGTTCGGCGAGAAGCTCGCCGCCTTCACCTTCTGGGGCTGGCAGGCGGTCATCGTGCTCGCCGCGATCACGCTGCCGCTCGGCATCACCACCTCCAAGGAGTACGCCGAGCTCGAATGGCCGATCGACATCCTGATCGCGCTCGTCTGGGTGGCGTACGCGGTGGTCTTCTTCGGCACCCTGGCCGTTCGAAAGGTCCGGCACATCTACGTCGCCAACTGGTTCTTCGGCGCCTACATCCTCACCATCGCGCTATTGCACATCGTCAACAGCGCCGAGGTCCCGGTGACGCTGTGGAAGTCGTACTCGGCCTACGCCGGCGCGCAGGACGCGATGGTGCAGTGGTGGTACGGCCACAACGCCGTCGGCTTCTTCCTCACGGCCGGCTTCCTCGGGATGATGTACTACTTCATCCCCAAGCAGGCCGGCCGCCCGATCTATTCCTACCGCCTCTCAGTGGTGCACTTCTGGGCGCTCATCTTCACCTACATGTGGGCGGGCCCGCACCACCTGCACTACACCGCGCTGCCCGACTGGACGCAGTCGATCGGCATGGTGTTCTCGCTGGTGCTGCTCGCGCCCTCGTGGGGCGGGATGATCAACGGCATCATGACGCTCTCGGGCGCGTGGCATAAGCTGCGTGACGACCCGATCCTCAAGTTCCTGATCGTCTCGCTGTCCTTCTACGGCATGTCGACCTTCGAAGGGCCGATGATGTCGATCAAGACCGTGAACGCGCTCTCGCACTACACCGACTGGACGATCGGCCACGTGCACTCGGGCGCGCTCGGCTGGGTCGGGCTGATCACCATGGGCTCGCTCTACTACCTCGTGCCGCGGCTCTTCGGCCGGACCGAGATGTACAGCGTGCGCGCCATCAACGTGCACTTCTGGGTCGCGACCCTCGGTATCGTGCTCTACATCGCCTCGATGTGGATTTCCGGCGTGATGGAGGGGCTGATGTGGCGCGCGGTCGGCGACGACGGCACGCTCACCTACAGCTTCGTGGAGAGCGTCAAGGCGGCCTACCCGTTCTACACGATCCGCCTGCTCGGCGGCCTGCTCTACCTCTCCGGCATGCTGATCATGGGATGGAACGTGCTGAAGACCGCCGCCCAATCGCGGCCCGTGGAAGCGGCCATCCCGATCCCGGCGCACGCCTGACATCATGCCCTTGAACCACGACCTCATCGAGCGCAAGCCTGCGCTGCTCATCACGCTCATCCTGCTCGTCGTCGCCGTCGGCGGCCTGGTGGAGATCGTGCCGCTCACCTTCCAGAAATCGGTCACCGAGCCGATCGCCGGGCTGAAGCCCTACAGCGCGCTCGAGCTGACGGGCCGCGACATCTACATCCGCGAGGGCTGCAATAACTGCCACTCGCAGATGGTGCGGCCGTTCCGCGCCGAGGTGGAGCGCTACGGTCCCTACTCGGTCGCCGGTGAGTTCGTCTACGACCATCCGTTCCTCTGGGGCTCGAAGCGCACCGGTCCGGACCTGCAGCGCGTCGGCGGCCGCTACTCCGACGACTGGCACCGCCTGCACCTCAACAACCCGCGCGACGTGGTGCCCGAGTCGAACATGCCGGCCTATCCGTGGCTGGCGAAGTCGCCCGCCAACTCGCAGGACGTCGCGGCGAAGATGCGTGCGCTGCGGCACGTGGGCGTGCCTTACACCGACGAGCAGATCGCCGGCGGGGCCAAAGAAGTGGCCGGCAAGACCGAGCTCGATGCGCTCATCGCCTACCTCCAAGGCCTCGGCCGCTACAACCGGAGGGCCAATTGATGCTCGAGACGCTGCGCATCGCGGTCATGCTCGCCGCCTTCGCTTCTTTCGTCGGCATCGTCTGGTGGGCCTACGCGCCTTCGCGGAAAGTCGAATGGGAAAGAAAAGGCTTCCTCGACGAGGACGAATTCGGGGACGGAGCCCGAACTCCAGGGGAGCGAGTCCGGCAGAGGTCACGCAATGGGATCTGATTTCACTTCCGGATTCTGGGACGTCTACGTCGCCATCCTGACGGTCGTCTCGATCGTCGCCTGCGCGGTGTTCCTGAAGTCGCAGAGCATCCGCAAGGCGCCCGGGCAGGTCGGCACGACGGGGCATACCTGGGACGAGGACCTCGCCGAATACAACAACCCGCTGCCGCGCTGGTGGTCGTGGCTCTTCTACATCACCATCGTCTTCGCGCTCGTCTACCTGGTGCTCTATCCCGGGCTCGGCACGACATGGAAGGGCACGCTCGGCTGGACCGAGGTCGGCCAGTACAAGAAGGAGACGGAGCTCGCGGCGAAGCAGTACGGCCCGCTGTACGACAAGTTCGCGAAGCTCGACATCGCCGAGCTTTCGGCGAACCCGGAGGCGCTCGCCGTCGGGCAGAAGCTCTTCCTCAACAACTGCGCGCAGTGCCACGCCTCCGACGGCGGCGGCTCGCGCGGCTTCCCCAACCTGACCGACCGCGACTGGCTCTACGGCGGCGACCCGAAGACCATCGAGGCGAGCATCGCCAACGGCCGCAACGGCGTGATGCCGCCCTTCGGCGAGGCGCTGAAGTCGGAGGACATCAAGGATGTCGCGCACTACGTGATGTCGCTATCGGGCGGCGCGGCGGACTCGATCCGCGTGGCGCGCGGCCGCGACACCTTCATGAACATCTGCGCCGCCTGCCACGGCCCGGAGGGCAAGGGCAACCCGGCGCTCGGCGCGCCGAACCTGACCGACCGGATCTGGCTGCATGGCTCGGGCGAGGAGCGCATCATCGAGACGGTGACGCGCGGGCGCAACAGCACCATGCCGGCGCACAAGGACACGCTCGGCGAAGCGAAGATCAAGCTGCTCGCCGCCTACGTCCTGTCGCTCTCCGCGGCGAAGTGAAGCTGCAGGACATCCCGGTTCGCGCCGACGAGACGAGCGCAGAGCAGTCGCTCTACGAGGTCCGCAGGAAGATCTATCCGCGCGCGGTGCACGGCGCGTTCGCCTGGCTGCGCTGGGCGGCGGTGTGGGCGACCCAGCTGGTCTTCTACGGCGGCGCCTGGCTCACCTGGAACGACCGCCAGGCGATCCTCTTCGACATCGTGCACCGCAAGTTCTACCTGTTCGGCCTGGTGTTCTGGCCGCAGGACGTGATCTATCTCTCGGTGCTGCTGATCATCGCGGCGTTCTCGCTGTTTCTCTTCACCGCGGTAGCTGGCCGGCTGTGGTGCGGCTACGCCTGCCCGCAGACCGTCTACACCGAGATCTTCATGTGGATCGAGCGCAAGGTCGAGGGCGACCGCAATGCGCGCATGCGCCTCGACGAGCAGCGATGGAACGCGGAAAAGATTTTCAGAAAAGGCGCGAAGCATGCGCTCTGGGTCGCGCTCGCGCTCTGGACCGGCTTCACCTTCGTCGGCTACGTGACGCCGATCCGGGAATTGTGGGCCGAAGTGTGGGCGCTTTCGACCGGCCCCTGGGAGACGTTCTGGATCCTGTTCTACGGCTTCGCGACCTACGGCAACGCGGGCTGGATGCGCGAGCAGGTCTGCAAGTACATGTGCCCCTACGCCCGCTTCCAGAGCGCGATGTTCGACAAGGACACGCTCATCATCACCTACGATGAGCGGCGCGGCGAGCCGAGGGGCAAGGGCGCCGCCAAAGGTGACTGCGTCGACTGCGGCATCTGCGTGCAGGCCTGCCCGACCGGCATCGACATCCGCGAGGGCCTGCAGTACGAGTGCATCGGCTGCGCGGCGTGCATCGACGGCTGCGACCAGGTGATGGACAAGCTCGGCCGGCCGCGCGGCCTCATCCGCTACTCGACCACGCATGCCATGGAAGGCACGCCGACCAAGCTGCTGCGCCCCCGCGTGGTGGTCTACACGTTCATCCTCGCCGCCATTGCGGCCGCCGCCGCGTTCAGCCTGTATGTGCGCGTGCCGCTGAAGCTCGACGTGATCCGCGATCGCGCCGCGCTCTCGCGCGAAGTGGAGGGTGGCCTGATCGAGAACATCTACCGCCTGCAGGTCATGAACACCGCCGAGGAGCCGCGCGCCTTCGCGCTCTCCGTGTCCGGGCTGCCCGGCATCCAGCTCGCGGAAGAGCCGACGATCGGCGTTGGCGCCGCGACGAGCCGGGTGGTGCCGGTCAAGGTGCGTGTGCCGATGGACGCAGTGAAGCCCGGCGCGCACAAGATCGAGTTCGAGCTGCGCGCGCTTGGCCGGGAGGACATCAAGGTGGAAGAACATTCGGTGTTCATAGTGCGATGACGACGCGCCCCTGGTATCGCGAGCCCTGGCCCTGGATCCTGATCTCCGGCCCGCTCGCCGTCGTGCTCGGCGGCGCAGCGACGATGTGGATCGCCTTCCATTCGACCGACGGGCTCGTGGCCGAGGACTACTACAAGCAGGGCCTCGCGATCAACAAGGTGCTCGCGAAGGAGGAGGAAGCGAATCGCCTCGGCCTCTCCGCGTCGGTGCAGTTTCTGCCCGACCGCCTGCACGTCGACCTCAAAGGCGGGTCGCCCCCGGCGCTCTTCGTGCGTCTTGCGCACGCGACGCGCGCCGGCTACGACATGCGCCTGCGCCTCGCGCCGGTGGCGCCCGGCGCCTACGAGGCCGAGCTTTCCCACCTGCCGCGCGGCCGCTGGCAGGTGATCATCGAAGATCCGCGCGGCACCTGGCGCATCGCCCGGGAGACGCCATGAAGAAGCTCGCCAATATCCTCTGGCCCTCGTTCCTCGCCGCCGGCCTCGCCGAGGTCGTGTTCTTCACCGCCTTCGATCCCGCGGACTTCGACCTCGGCCGGCTCGCCGCCTACTCGATCGGCTTCTTCTGCTTCTGGGCGCTCGCCGCCTCCTCGAGCGCGCTCACCTGCTTCCTGCAACGCAGCGCCGACGAGGTGAACCGCTGCCCGCTGGTCCCCGCCGCGCGTCCCGAAGGCTGCCCGAAGCGCGAAACGCTCTGACCCGAATTCGGGGTCGGGTTCACAATTCAGGTCCCATGAATCGACGGCCGGTCCTCATCGCCGGCGCCGGCATCGGCGGCCTCAGCCTTGCGCTCACGCTGCACGAGATCGGCGTCCCCTGCCTGGTGCTGGAATCGGTCGCCTCGCTCCGGCCGCTCGGCGTGGGCATCAACCTCCAGCCCAACGCCGTGCGCGAGCTCCATGAGATGGGCTTCGGCGCCGCTCACCTGGACAGGGTCGGCGTGCAGACGCAGGAGTTCGCGCTGGTGGGCCTGAACGGCAAGGATGTCTACGCCGAGCCGCGCGGCCTCCGGGCCGGCTACCGTTGGCCGCAGTATTCGGTGCATCGCGGCGCGCTGCAGATGATGCTCTACCGGGCGACGCTCGAGCGTCTCGGCACCGACGCCGTGCGCACCGGCGTGGCGGTGACGGGCTATCGCAACCAACCAAGCGGCCGGGGCGTGACCGCGATTGCACAAGCGCGCAACGGAGCGCGCCAGGAGTTCGAAGGCGCGCTCCTCGTCGGCGCCGACGGCCTGCACTCGGCGGTGCGCGCGCAGATGCACCCGAACCAGCCGCCCATCCAGTGGGGCGGCGCGATCATGTGGCGCGGCGTCACCCGAGGCGTGCCGATTCGCACGGGCGCGTCGTTCGTCGGCTTTGGCACCCACCGGCAGCGTGTCGTCTTCTACCCGATTTCGCCGCCCGACCCGGCGAGCGGCCTCGCCGACATCAACTGGATTGCCGAGATCACCGTCGACAACGCCGGCGGCTGGCAGAACGGCGACTGGAACAAGAAGGTGCGGCACGAGGACTTCATGCACCATTTCGACCGGTGGACCCAGGACTGGATCGACATCGCGGCCATGCTGCGCGGCGCCCCGGAGGTGTACGAATATCCGATGATCGACCGCGACCCGGTGCCGACCTGGGTGGACGGCAGCGTCGCGCTGCTCGGCGATGCGGCGCACGTCATGTACCCCACCGGCTCGAATGGCGGTACCCAGGCCATCATCGATGCGCGCGTGCTCGGCGCGGCGATGCTGGCGCGCGGCATCACGCCGGCGGCGCTTCAACACTACGACGCGACGCTGTGCAAGGACGTGTCGGCGGTTGTGCTGCGCAATCGCGGCGCCGGACCGTTCGGCCTGTTGAACCTGCTCGACGAGCGCTGCGGCGGCGTGTTCGACGATATCGAACAGGTCATGCCGCGCGCCGAGCGCGACGAGTTCATGCGCGGCTACCGGGCCGCGGCGGGCTTCGCGATGGAGAAGCTCAACGCCTCGCCGCCGATCCTCGCGCGAGGCGCCGGCAAGGTGAGGGTCGGTGCCTGATTCTCAGACGCCGATCAGCCGCGGCCGGTTGGGAGCGCGCGCGGCGATGGTCTTGCGGTTCTTCAGGTAGCGCTCCATGAGCTCCCAGACCGGCTCGCCGCCCAGCACGCCTTCCGCGACCGGCGCCCACCCGGCCACCTTGTAGCGCTTCGCCGCGTCGAGCGGCTCGCCGTCGAGACGCAGGTCGGAGATGCGCGCGCCGATCTTCTCCTTCGGCGCGCAGGCGTAGCTCAGCCCGCCGACGCGCACCATGTCGCCGCCCTGCTGCAGGTAGGGATCGGGATTGAACAGGTTGTCGCCGACGTCTTCCATGATCGACTTGATCTCGGCGCCGGTGAGCTCGCTCAGCGTTACGGCGGAGTAGGTGATCGCCGTCTGGTCCATGAGATGGCGGCGCAGGATCGGCTCGCCGGGGAGCAGCGTGGTTCCCCAGCGGAAGCCGGGCGAGAAAGCGATGTCGGCGCCTTGCTCCTCGCGCAGGGCGTCGACGATGAGCTGGTCCCAGGTGCCGTTGAAGTTGCCGCGCCGGTAGAGCAGCCCTTCGGTGAGCGCCAGCTTCTCGTCCAGCTTCTCCTTGAACGGCGCCTCGACCCGCTCGACGTAGGCCGCCATCTCCGCGTCGGGGGGAAGCAGATTCGAGAAGACGGGCAGGAGGCGGTAGCGGTATCCCGCCACGCGGGAGCCCTTGAGGTCGAGGTCGAGCACGGCCAGGAACTTGCCGTGCGAGCCGGCGTTGGTCACGAGCGTGCGCCCGACGAGCACCGGCGCCGGCACGCCGTCGTGAGTGTGCCCGCCGAGGATGACGTCGAGGCCGCGCACCCGCGAGGCGAGCTTGAGGTCGACGTCCATGCCGTTGTGCGAAAGGAGAACGACCGCCCGAGCGCCTTTCCCCCGCACCTCGTCGACCAGCTCCTGCAGGCGCTTGTCCTGGATGCCGAAGGTCCATTCCTTCACGAAATGGCGCGGATGGGCGATCGGGGTGTAGGGGAAGGCCTGGCCGAGAATGGCGATCGGCACGCCGTTCACCGTGCGCAGCGTGTAGGGCTTGAAGACCTCGTCCTCGAAGTCGACGGTGCGCACGTTCTGCGCGAGGAACTCGATCGGCGCCAGCTCCTTCGCCACCGCCGCTTTGACGCGCGCGGCACCGTAGGTGAATTCCCAATGCGCGGTCATGAGCTCGACGCCGAGCAGCTTCTGCGCGCCGATCATGTCCGCGCCGTTCGTCCAGAGGGCCGTCGCCGAGCCCTGCCAGCTGTCGCCGCCGTCGAGCAGCAGCGCGTGCGGGCGCGAGGCGCGCAGGCGCTTCACCAGCGTCGCGAGGTGCGCGAAGCCGCCGACCTTGCCATAGCGCTGCGCGGCGCGCTCGAAGTCGAGGTATGTGAACGCGTAGGCCTCGGGCGTTCCCTGGGCGAGGTGGAAATGCCTGAGAAAAGTCTCGCCCACGAGATGCGGCGGCTGGCCGGCCGCCGGCCCGGCGCCGATGTTGACCGAGGGCTCGCGGAAGTAGATCGGCGCGAGCTGCGCGTGCGTATCCGTGATATGCAGCAGCGAGACGTTGCCGAACGGCGGCACGTCGTAGAGCTCGGCCGCGGACTGCGCCTCGCTCGCGCCGGGACGCAAAGAGGCTCCCGCTGCCGCGGCGGCGGCAAGAAGCCTCAAAAACTCGCGACGCTGCAAAACGCTGTTACTGGTTGACGGGCGAGGCCGGGTCGAGCAGCAGGGCGGTCAGGTCCTTGATCTGCTGTTCCGTCAGCGTACCCGAATGCCCGAAGCGCGGCATCGTCGAGCAGGCGTTGTAGGCTTTGGCGTTGTAGATCTTGCCGTAGACGTAGCGCTGGACCTCCGGCCCGTTGCCGCGCACCCGGGCGAATCCCTTGAGGCTCGGCCCGATCGTGCCGAACGCCTCTTCCTTGGGCGAGATCTCGTGGCAGTTGTAGCAGCTGCCGCCGGAGTCGCCCGGCTTGTCGCTCCAGGTCATGCCGCGCCCGCTCTGCGCGATCTTCTCGCCCGCCTTCCAGTCGCCCATCAGGCTGCCGCTCGGAAACGCGATCGCCTTCAGCTGCGCCTCTTCCATTCGCTTCGCCTGCTCGGCCGGCGGGTTGTCGGCGTACTGGTTGCACAGGCGTTGCAGCTCGTCGACGTCGATGCGGCTCATGTTGGCCTGTCCGCGCTCGTGCATGCTCGACTTCAGCACCGCGGTGATGTGCTGCACGTCCGCGGCGCTCTCGCCGCGGTGGTCGCCGCCGGAGCCGGGAGTGACGCTCGGCGCGGTGCTGCAGGCGGCGAGGGCGGCGACGAGCGGCAGAACTTGCAGGGCTCTCATGGTCGTCTCCTCGCTAGCGCTTGATGGCGGGGCCGCGGTAGACCACGCCTTGCGCGTTTACCGTCATGTAGTGGATCAGCGCCACCGGCACCGCCGAGCCGAACTTCGGCTCGGGCATGCGCATCTGCCGGTAGCAGTCGTTCATGCGCCACTGCAGGGTGACGAACGAGCTGGTGGAGACGCGGTACGCCGGCCAGGTCGCCATCAGGGGCTGCGTGTACTTGGCCTGATTGAGCGCCGGCAGCTCCGACATGCGGATGCGCTTGCCCGGCTCGCCGTGGCAGGAAGCGCAGGAGAAGTCCCATGGCCCGGCGCGATGGTAGAAGAGCTCGCGCCCGAGCTCGTAGGTGGCCTTTTCCTTGGGATGGTCCATGCCGGGGCGCATCGGCATGCCGTGCGACTGGCCGGCCACGTAGGCCGAGAGCACCTCGATCTCGGAGGGCGTGTCGGCATTGCCGAACACGCGCTTGGTGGCCTCCGCCTCGCTGCGACCCTGCAGCGTGGTCATGCACCACACCAGCCGCGTTTCGAGATCCATGACCCGGTCGGCGTCGGCGAAGTAGCGCGGCAGCCCGGCGTAGGCGCCGCGCACCACCCCGGGGCCCTGACCGAGGTCGCACTGCTCGAGCGAGACGTTCTTCGGTCCCTGCCTTTTCTTCCAGGCATCCTCGCCCGCCGATTCGTAGAGCTCGTTCGGCGCGCTCTCGGCGGTCATGCGCTGGTAGTCGGCGTAGGGCGACTGCTGGGCCGACGCGGGGGTGATCGCCCATGCAAGCAGGAGCGCCGCTGCTGGCGCGGTCAGTTTCATACCTCTCCTCCTATGCGGTCGTCAGGCGACCGTCGTTTCGGTCTTGTTGGTCTCGCCGTGGTTGTCGAGCCAGCTCACTTCGACCTTGTCGCCTTTTTCGCCGCCCTTCACCCGGAAGGTGAAGACCGGGTTGCGCGACACGGCCTGGCTGATCTGACCTTCGACCACGGTTTTGCCGTTCATCTTTACCGTGACGTTCTGGATGAAGTGCGCCGGCACCATCTTGCCGTCGGGGCCCTTGCGCAGGCCGGTCTCCATCGGATGCGCCATCAGCACGCGGATCTCGGTCACCCCGCCTTGCGACGTGGCGCGCATTTTCATCGGTCCTGCCGCCATGTTCCTCTCCTTTACCTAGCCGCCGCAGCCACCGATGGTGACCTTGATGTTCTTCGTCGCCGAATAGTGCTTGCCGTTCGCCTCGGCGATCGCCCGCACGTCGGAGGTTTCGCCCATCTTCACGTTGACCTTGACGAACGGCAGGGCGCCTTCCATGAAATCGAACTTGGCGACCAGCGGGAAAGGGTTCTTGTCGATGACGACGGCGATGGAGCGCGTGCCCGCTACCTGGCTCGTCACCTCGATCGGCACCACCGCGCCGTTCTCGGCGATCTCCGGCGCCTCGATCACGAGCTCGCTGCTCGGCGTGGCGCTGCCCGCGCCGATGCTTTTCAGCGCGTCGGCGGTCGTCTTGGCGCCGAAGGCTTCCTTGTTCCAAGCCGCGGCGAGCGCGGCGAGCGGCGTCACGAGCCCCGCCACCAGCACGCCTGCGCCCTGCAACAGCATCCTGCGTACTGCGTTCATTCCCGTCCCTCCTTCGAGATCGCCCGATCCTAGTGCAAGGCTAGAGTAAGGATGCCGGGCAAAAAGATCAAATCTTCTTATTGAAGTATCAGCACTGCTCCCACGGCAGGCCCTCGAAGCGCCAGCCGCCGACGCTGTTGCGCTGATGCTGGGCGTTGAGCGCTCCTTCGAAGCCGCTCTTCACGTTGTACACGCGCGTGAAGCCGTGCCGCTCCAG
>DASQYN010000325.1:0-3704 GCA_035639215.1 Burkholderiales bacterium | reverse complement strand
GTGAAGAACCAGGCCGCGTTCGAGGACCTCGGCGAGCAGGCGGTCAAGAACATGCCGGGCGCGGTGCGCGTCTTCGCGGTGCGCAGCTCCGCGCTTCCGCGCTGGCGCATGACGCGGCGCACCCGGCTGGGGCTGGCCGCTGCGGCGCTCGTCGTCGCGGCGCTGGGCGTGCTCGCCTGGCAGCGCCCCTGGCAGCACGGCGTGGCGCCCGTCAGCTCGGCGGCGCCGGCGCTGCCGGCGAAGCCCTCGATCGCCGTCCTGCCGTTCGACAACATCGGCGGCGATCCGGAGCAGGCTTACTTCGCCGAAGGCATGACCGACGACCTGATCACCGACCTGTCCAAGGTCGGCGGCCTGTTCGTCATCTCGCGCAACTCCACCTTCGTCTACAAGGGGCAGTCGCCCGACGTGCGCGAGGTCGGTAGGGCGCTCGGCGTGCGCTACGTGCTGGAAGGCAGCGTGCGCCGCAGCGGCGGCGCGGTGCGCGTCAATGCCCAGCTCATCGATGCGACGAACGGCGGCCAGGTCTGGGCGGACCGATACGACGGCGAGCTGAAGAACATCTTCGGGCTGCAGGACAAGGTGACGCGCAACGTGGTGAGCGCCCTGGCGGTAGAGCTCACCAAAGACGAACAGGAGCGGGTCTCCCGGCGCGGCACGGGCGACGCCGCCGCGTACGACGTCTTCCTGAAGGGCTGGCAGCATTACCAGAAGCAGACGCCCGAAGACTTCGTCGCGGCGATCGCCGACTTCAAGAAAGCTACGGCGCTCGATCCGAATTACGGCCGCGCCTACGCCGCGGCCGCGGCCACGTACTGGGACGTTTTCACCCGGCTATGGGAAGTGCGGATTGGCCTGCAAAAGCACCACGAGGCAATCTTCCTCGCGGGCGAGTACCTCGCCAAGGCGATGCGGGATCCGACGCCCCTCGCGCATCAGGTGGCGAGCGCCATGGCGTTGCAGGATCGGCGCTACGACGAGGCGGTCGCCGAGGCGACCGCGGCGGTGGGCGAGGACCCGAACGATCCGGACGGCTATGTGGTCCTCGGCAGCGTCCTCAGCTTCACTGGCAGGCCGGCCGAAGCGCTCGGGCTCGTCGAGCGCGCCATGCGCCTCAACCCGCACTATCCGCCGCGCTATCTGTACCAGCGCGCGCTCGCCGAGTTCGGCATGAAGCGCGACGAGGCCGCGGCGGCTTCCCTCGAGCGTGCGTTGCAGCTCAACCCGGACGACTACTGGTCCGAGCGGCTCCTGCTCTCGGTCTACGGCCTGCTCCGTCGCAAGGATGCGGCGGCAAACCTGTACGCGAAGGTGCAAAGCGGCATGGAAAGCCGGGGCCTCGCCTTCCAGGACCCGCTCACGATCACGGCCCTGAGCTACTGGTATCCGTTCCTGCCGGAGGACGAAGCGCGGCGGTTCGCCGACGGCCTGCGCAAGGCCGGCGTGCCGGACTGAGCGGCTTCAGAAGGCGAGCGTCTCTCCCGGTTTCATCTCGATCATGCGGATCGGCGCATCGCCCAGCGCCGCCTTGAACTCCGCGGGCGTGCGATTGATGGACGGGAACGTGCCGTAGTGCTGAGGGATCACCATTTTCGGCTTGACCAGCTCGCGCATCGCATACGCCGCATGCTCGGGATCCATGCCGAACCAGCCGCCGATCTCGACCAGCGCGAGCTCGGGCTTGTAGAAATCGTGGATCAGCTTCATGTCGCCGAACACGTCCGTGTCGCCGGTGTCGTAGATACGGAACCCGTTCTCGAACTCGATGACGAAGCCGACCGCCTGCCCGCCTTCCAGCCAGCGCACCGGCTTGGACATCTCGGGCTTGAGCGCGTTGAGGTCCATTCCCGAGCTGTGCTCGGCCGGCACCATGTGGATCTTGATGCCCGGGCCGAGCGGCGAGGCAGTGCCGCCCTTGTTCATGGGGATCGCCTTGCCGCCGTCGATGAGCCCCAGGGATACGAGGTTGAGGATCAACTCGTGCACCCCGAGGACCGGTGCGCCGGTGAGCCGAGCGAGCTCGGGCAGGTCGGAAATGTGGTCCTGGTGCCCGTGCGTGATGAGGATGAGGTCCACCTTGCCGAGAGCGGCAAGGTCCTTGTACTTCGCCGGCGTCCTCGGGTTGTTCTTGAGGAAGGGATCGATGACGATCACTTTGCCGGCGGCGCTGGTGATGCGGAAAGTCGCGTGGCCCAGCCACAGCAGCTGGATCTTCTGCGCGAGCGCCGACGGCGCGGCAACAAGGAGCAGCAGCGCTGCTGCGAGAACACGTATTCCCGGCCCGACTGTCATACTGGTGCTTCCCCCGACTGCGAAAGCGCTAGTCTGCCACGCCGTCGTTCACGAATGGCGTTGCAGGAAATTGAGCAGGTGCCCGGGCACCGAGTACTCGTCCTGCGCCTCCGGGGGTACGTCCCAGTACTCGGACTTCGGCAGGCACTCTTCTAGGTAGCGCGCGGCCGAGGTGGCATGGGACTCGTCGCGGCCGGGCACGATGCACGCCGGGATCTGCAGCTTCAGCAGGTCTTCGGGCTCGGCGCCGGGCGAGGTGTCGCGGTCGAAGAGCGCCGCGCCCATCGCCTCGACGATCTTTACATAGCCGTCCTTGTCCATGCGCACGTAGCCGGCGGCGAAGGCCGCGTCGTGCTGGAGCACCGAAGCCCACGGTCCGGCCTTCGGGTCGGCGCTGAACGGCTTGCCTTCCTTGAGGGCGTGCGACACCACGCCCTGGAGCCCCGCCTGGTGCACGAACGCGACGTGCTCAGCGAAGCGGTTCTCGCCGCGAATGCGGTACTTCGCGCCGCCGACCGGCCAGTAGAGCACCATGCTGATGACCGCTTGCGGATGGAGAGCGGAAAAGGCGAGCACCGGGCTGCAGCCCATGCAACCGCCCATGAGATGCGCGCGCTCGATGCCCAAGTGCTCGAGCAGCGCCTTGCCGTGGGCGACGTAGTGCGGCCAGGTGATCGCCTCGACGCGTCCGCCGGAGCGGCCGCACTCGCGCCGGTCGAAGAGGATGCAGCGAAAATGCTGCGCCAGGTGCTCGAGCATCTTCGTGCGCTGGTACACGCCGGCGGTACGCCACTTCTCGATCGTGCCGTCGAAACCGCCCGGCGCATACATGAGAAGCGGCGGTCCCTCGCCGACCATCTCGTAGCTCGTGCGGATGCCGTCGAGCAGCGCTTCAGCCACGGCGCTGGCCTTTCAACTGCCTTCCTTGCTTAACATCGTTCACGTACTCCGACAGAGCGTCGAGCGAGATGCGAGCCACGTTGGCGTACGTCTCGGCCCGCGAGTCGATCCAGCTCGCCCCGTAGCCGATCGCGGCGTGCGCCATGCGCAGCCGCCCGTCGAGCCAGGGCCCGCCGCCGAGGCCGCCGAGCACCGGGATCGATACCGCCTGCACCACCGCAGCGCCCGCTTCGGCGCCCGAGTGCCGAAAGTCGAGGAGCGCCGCACCGGCTTCCTCGAGCGCCTTCGCCTCGGCGACCAGGTCCTCGACCGGGCGGCCGCCGTGAAATTCCGCGAAAACCCGGATCCCGGTTTCGGCGATCGTCCTCACTCTCTGCGCCGACGCGTATACCTTGACCAAGTCGGCGCCGCCCTCCTCCATCAATCGCTTCGCATCCTCGAGCCCGGCGGAAGGGACGTCGCAGGAGAGCACCGCGCGCTTCACGCCGTGCCGGACCGCCCTGCAGACGATC
>DASQYN010000324.1:0-12927 GCA_035639215.1 Burkholderiales bacterium | reverse complement strand
GCACCGAAGCCCATGCGATAGGCGATATTGTCAAGCCTCGACTCCAGAAGTTGCAGCAAACGCTCGCCGGTAATGCCTTTCGCTCGCGCAGCGTCAGCATACGTATTGCGGAATTGCCGCTCGAGCACCCCATAGGTGCGGCGCATTTTCTGCTTTTCGCGGAGTTGCTTGCCATAGTCCGAAAGCCGCGCGCCGCTCTTCTGTCCGTGCTGACCCGGGGCGTAGGCCCGCCGCTCAACCGGGCACTTGTCGGTGAAGCACTTTTCGCCCTTTAGATAGAGCTTCTCGCCCTCTCTTCGGCAGTGCCGGCACTTGTCGAGGTTCTTTGCCATCAGTCTCTCCCTTACACCCGGCGCCGCTTCGGCGGCCGGCACCCGTTGTGCGGAATGGGCGTCACATCGGCAATGCTCGCGATCTTCAAACCGATCGCATTGAGTGCGCGCACCGCGGATTCGCGACCGGGACCGGGGCCTTTGATGCGGACCTCGATGTTCTTCACGCCGCATTCCTGGGCGGCCCGCCCGGCGCGCTCAGCCGCCACCTGCGCAGCAAACGGCGTCGACTTGCGCGAGCCTTTGAAGCCGGCGTTTCCTGATGTCGCCCACGCGAGCGCGTTTCCTTGGCGATCGGTGATGGTCACGATCGTGTTGTTGAAAGACGCGTGAATGTGGGCAATGCCCTCGGCGACGTTCTTCTTGACCTTCTTGCGCGCGCGCGCTGCCGCGGTCTGCTGCAGTTCTTGGCGCGTCGGTGTATTGCGGCTAGCCATGCACGAATCCTGCCTTTAAGCGGCCTTACCGGCCGGGACGTTGAGTTTGATTGCGGCCTTGCGCGGGCCCTTGCGCGTGCGCGCGTTGGTACGCGTCCGCTGCCCGCGCACCGGCAGCCCCTTGCGATGGCGTACGCCGCGGTAGCAGCCGAGGTCCATGAGGCGCTTGATCGACATCGACACTTCGCGCCGCAGATCGCCTTCGACGGTGAAGCGGGCCACGCTTTCGCGGATGCGCTCGAGTTCCGAGTCGTTGAGGTCCTTGATCTTGCGCGTCCCCTGCACACCCGCAGCGGCACAAATCGCCTGCGCGCGCGAGCGACCGATGCCATAGATCGCAGTAAGCGCGACCTCGGCGTGTTGATGGTTCGGGACGTTGATGCCAGAGATGCGTGCCATGGGGAACCTGCGATTATATCTGGTTTAACAAGACCTTAACAACCACGTCGAGCGAGGTCATCCTTGTCTCTGCTTGTGCCGCGGGTCTGAGCAGATCACCCGCACCACGCCCTTGCGCCGCACGATCTTGCACTTGCGGCAGATTCTCTTTACGGATGCCATTACTTTCATCTGTCCTCACTTGGCCCGGAACGTAATCCGGCCCTTGGTTAAGTCGTACGGCGTCATCTGCACCGTCACCTTGTCACCTGGCAGGATGCGGATGTAGTTCATGCGCATCTTCCCCGAGATGAAGGCATGGATCGTGTGGCCGTTTTCGAGCCGGACGCGGAACGTAGCGTTCGGCAGATTCTCCAGCACTTCGCCCTGCATCTCGATGACGTCTTCCTTTGCCATCAGCGAACCGGCAAGCCTCCCTTGAAGTTCGCTTTGCGCAGCAGGCTCTCGTACTGGTGCGTCATGATGTAGGCTTGGACCTGCGCCATGAAGTCCATCGTCACCACGACGATGATGAGCAACGACGTACCCCCGAAATAGAACGGTACGTTCCAGCGCAGGATCAGGAACTCGGGCAGCAGGCAGACGAGCGTGACGTACATCGCGCCGGCGAGCGTGAGCCGCGTGAGAATTTTCTCGAGGTAACGCGCCGTCTGGTCGCCCGGGCGGATACCGGGCACGAACGCGCCGGATTTCTTGAGGTTGTCAGCCGTTTCCTTGGGGTTGTACTGCAGCGCCGTATAGAAGAAGCAGAAGAACACAATGAGGCCGGCATAGAGCACGACATAGATCGGCTGGCCGGGCGTGAGAGTGCCAGCGATGTCGCGTAGCCAGATCAGACCTTCGTGGCTGCCGAACCAGCCGAGCAGCGTCGCCGGAAAGAGAATCAGCGAGCTGGCGAAGATCGGTGGAATCACGCCCGACATGTTGAGCTTGAAAGGCAGATGCGAGCTTTGCCCGCCGTAGACTCGGTTCCCGACCTGCCGCTTCGCATAGTTGACGAGAATCTTGCGCTGGCCGCGTTCGACAAAGCAGACGAAGCCGGTAACAGCCACCACCGCAACTGCGATGAGCAACGCGGTCAGCGGATGCAGGGCGCCCGTTCTGACCAGTTCGAGCGTCCCCGCCACGGCGTTAGGCAGTCCGGCCGCTATCCCGGCAAAAATGATGATCGAAATGCCGTTGCCCAAGCCGCGCTCGGTAATTTGCTCGCCGAGCCACATCAGGAACATCGTGCCGGTCACGAGAGTCGTAACGGTGGTGATGCGGAACATGAGACCGGGCTCAAGCACGAGGCCGGGCTGCGATTCCAGCATGATCGAGATGCCCGTCGACTGGAACAGTGCTAGGAAGACGGTGCCGTAGCGCGTGTACTGGGTGATCTTGCGCCGGCCCGACTCCCCCTCCTTGCGGAGTTGGTCGAGCTGCGGGCTGACGGCCGTCATGAGCTGCATGATGATCGAGGCCGAGATGTACGGCATGATCCCGAGGGCGAAGATAGTGAAGCGCCGCAGGGCGCCTCCCGAGAACATGTTGAACATCCCCAGCATGCCGCCCTGCTGGCCCTGGAAGAAGCCGGCGAGCACGTTGGGATCGATGCCCGGTACCGGGATATGCGCGCCGATCCGGAATACCACGAGCGCGCCAAGCAGGAAGAGCAGGCGGCGCTTCAGGTCGCCGTAGCGCCCGGCCTTGCCCAAGTTGGGAAGTGCAGTAGCCATCAGGCTTTCGCCCCTTCTTTCCCCTCTTGCTCGGGTGGCTCCTCTTTCTTCGCTTTCTTCTGATCCTTTTTCGGCTCCGCACGCGGCGTGTCGATGACTTCGATCGAGCCGCCCGCACCTTCAATCGCCGCGCGCGCCCCCTTCGAGGCCTTGATGTCGCCTTTCACGTTGAGCTTCTTCGTGAGCTTGCCCGAGAGGATGATCTTCGCGCCAAGCGCGCGGCGCGGCACTATGCCTGCGGCCTGCAATGCGGCGAGATCTACATCGCCGGCCTGCAATGCTTCAAGATCCGAGAGCCGGACTTCTGCAACGCTTTCGCGCGTCAGCGAGTTGAAGCCGCGCTTCGGCAAGCGGCGATGCAAGGGCATTTGTCCACCCTCGAAACCCACCTTATGAAAGCCGCCGGAGCGCGCCTTCTGCCCCTTGTGGCCACGGCCTGCCGTCTTGCCCCACCCGGATCCGACGCCCCGACCGACCCGATGACGCGGTTGCTTGGCGCCCTCGGCGGGCTTGAGTTGGTTCAGCTTCATTTCAGTCCTCGATTCGAACGAGGTAGTTCACGCGGTTGATCATCCCGCGAACCGCCGGCGTATCGGCGAGCTCGCTAACCTGGTTCAGTTTCTTCAGTCCGAGGCCACGGACTGTGTCACGGTGCTCCTGCTTGCAGCCAGCGAGCCCTTTCACGAGCTTGACCTTGATCTTCTTCATCCCGCGATTTCCTCGACCTTCTTGCCGCGTCGCGCCGCAATCTCGGCCGGCGTGCTCATTGAGCGCAGGCCGTCAAGGGTCGCGCGCACAACGTTGTAAGGATTCGTCGAGCCGAAGCATTTGGCGAGCACGTTGGTGACGCCCATGACCTCGAAAACCGCACGCATCGGTCCGCCGGCGATGATCCCGGTCCCTTCCATGGCGGGTTGCATCAATACCTTCGCGGAACCGTGCTTGCCGATGACCGTATGGTGCAGCGTGCCATTCTTCAGCTTGACCTTGAAGAGCTTGCGGCGCGCCTCTTCCATCGCCTTCTGCACGGCCACCGGGACTTCCCGGGCCTTGCCCTTGCCCATGCCGATGCCGCCATCACCGTCCCCGACAACGGTCAGCGCGGCGAAGCCGAGCACGCGGCCGCCTTTGACCACCTTCGTGACGCGGTTTACGGCGACCATTTTCTCGCGCAGGCCGTCGCCGCGCTCTTCGTGCTGCATCCGGGGCTGAATTTTCGCCATATGTTTCCTCTAGACCTTCGTTGCGCCGCCCTTCAGAACTTCAATCCGCCGGCCCGCGCAGCGTCGGCGAGCGCTTTTACCCGGCCGTGATAGCGGTAGCCAGCACGGTCGAACGCCACCTGCTCGACGCCCTTTTCCTTGGCTTTCACCGCAATGCGAGTGCCGACGAGCTCGGCGGCTTTCCGATTGCCGCCGTGCTTGAACTGGCCACGCAAGTCCTTGTCGAGGCTCGATGCGGCGGCAATGACCTTCTCGCCCCCGGGCGAAGTAATCTGCGCGTAGATGTTCGCGTTCGTGCGATGCACGGTCAAGCGCGCGGCGCCAACTTCGCGGATCTTCAGCCGCGTTTGGCGGGCGCGGCGCAATCTGGCAATGTTTTTCTGGCTCATGATCGCTACTTCTTCTTGGTCTCTTTGAGGGCGATGACTTCGTTCGTATAGCGCACGCCCTTGCCCTTGTAGGGTTCCGGAGCACGATGCGCGCGGACTTCGGCCGCTACCTGGCCGACGAGCTGCTTGTCGATGCCGGTAATGACGATTTCCGTCTGCGTCGGGGTGGCGACCTTGATGCCTTTCGGCATCTGGTGCACGACCGGATGCGAGAAGCCGAGCGACAAATTCAGTTTGTCGCCCTGTGCCTGCGCGCGAAAACCGACGCCGACGAGGGCAAGGCGCTTCTCGAAGCCCTTGGTGACCCCGGTGACCATGTTGGCCACGATGGCACGCATGGTTCCCGACATCGCGTTGGCATGGTTCGAATTGCCGAGGGCATGGAACACCAGCTGCTCACCCTCCTTCTTCACCTCGACGTTGGGATCGGCGGCGCGGGCGATAGTGCCCAGCGGCCCCTTCACCGAGATCTGCCCCGACGCGACGCTGACGTCGACGCCCTTGGGCAAGGCTACGGGATATTTGGCTATGCGCGACATGTTGGGTCTCTAGTCGATGCGGAGGCTGAACATCCTTAGGCCACGATGCAGAGCACTTCGCCGCCGACGCCATCGGCGCGTGCCTTACGGTCGGTCATCACCCCGCGCGACGTCGAAAGAATCGCGACGCCGAGGCCGTTCATAACGCGCGGAATGTCGTCGCGGCCCTTGTAGACGCGCAGCCCGGGTTTGGATACGCGCTCGAGGCGCTCAATGACCGGCCGGCCGGCGTAGTACTTGAGCGCAATGGCGAGCTCTTTCTTTGGGCCGCTGTCACGCAGCGCGAAGTCGTCGATATAACCCTCGTCCTTCAGCACCTTGGCAATCGACGCCTTCAGGTGCGAGGCCGGCATGGTGACCTCCGCGTGGCCCACGAGTTGGGCATTGCGGATGCGGGTCAACATGTCGGCGATCGGGTCGTGCATGCTCATCGGGCTCTCCTTACCCTCATTTCACCAGCTTGCCTTGATGATGCCCGGCACCTCGCCGCGGAGCGCAAGCTCGCGCAGCTTGTTGCGCCCGAGACCGAACTTTCGGTACACACCGCGCGGCCGCCCGGTAAGGGCGCAGCGGTTCCGCAGACGCACCGGCGACGCGTCGCGCGGCAGCTTCTGCAACTTGAGGCGCGCCTCTTCGCGCGCCTCGTCGGAAGCGCGCGGGTCCTCGAGGATTTCGAGCAGTGCGGCGCGCTTCGCCTTGAACTTCTCGACGGTCTGGCGGCGCTTCTGATCGCGCAGCTTCAATGCGAGTTTGGCCATATTCGTCTCTCTCTCAGTGCCGGAACGGGAAGCGGAACGCGGCGAGCAGCGCGCGCGCCTCGTCGTCGGTCTTCGCCGTGGTGTTGATGGCGATATCCATTCCCCGGAGCACGTCGATCTTGTCGTACTCGATCTCCGGGAAGATGATCTGCTCCTTGATGCCCAGGCTGTAGTTGCCGCGCCCGTCGAAAGCGCGGTTCGACACCCCGCGGAAGTCACGGATGCGTGGGATAGCGATGTTCACCAGACGGTCAAGGAATTCATACATGCGCGCGCCGCGCAACGTCACCATGCAGCCGACCGGAAAGTTGGCGCGGATCTTGAAGTTGGCAATCGACTTGCGCGACTTCGTGATCACCGGCTTCTGGCCGGCGATCTTCGTCATGTCAGCGACGGCGTTGTCGAGGACCTTCTTGTCGCTCGTCGTCTCCCCGACGCCCATGTTAAGGGTGATCTTCTTGATGCGGGGCACCTGCATCACGCTCTTGTAGCCGAACTTCTGCGTGAGCTCGGGGACCACCTTCTCCCGGTAGTATTGCGCAAGCCGTGCCGGCGGCGCGGGCTGCTCGGGGGGGAAGTCCTTCTTCGCCGGCGCGGCGTCCTTCTTCGCTGCCTCCTTCTTCGCCGGCTGCGCCTTCGTAGCGGGCGCGGCTTTGGCTTGGGTCGCCGCCTGCTTCTGCGGCTTGGCGTCCTTGTCTTTCTCTTTCGCCATGCTATGCCTCGACCTGCTCGCCGTTCGCCTTGAACACCCGCACTCTGCGGCCGTCCTCGAGCTTCTTCACTCCGCTGCGGTCGGCTTTCTGCGTCGCGGGGTTGAACAGCGCGATGTTCGAAATGTGGATAGGTAGATCCTTGTCGACGATGCCGCCGGTCTGGCCTTTCATGGGATTCGGCCGCTCGTGCTTCTTCACCCGGTTGACGCCTTCGACAACGACGTGTTCCGCGTCCACGCGGCGCAACACCGTGCCGCGCTTGCCCTTGTCGCGGCCGGCCAGCACGATGACCTCGTCGCCCTTGCGAATGCGTTGCATCACAGCACCTCGGGAGCGAGTGAAACGATCTTCATGAATTGCTCCGTGCGCAGCTCGCGCGTCACGGGCCCAAAGATGCGCGTGCCGATCGGCTCCATTTTCGGCGTAAGCAGCACGGCCGCGTTCCGGTCGAAGCGGATGAGAGAGCCGTCGGCGCGGCGCACCCCCTTGGCGGTGCGCACGACCACGGCGTCGTAAATCTCGCCCTTCTTCACGCGACCGCGCGGCGCCGCGTCTTTGACACTCACCTTGATCAAGTCGCCGATCGACGCGTAGCGCCGTTTCGAGCCGCCCATCACCTTGATGCACATGACGGCGCGCGCGCCGGTGTTGTCGGCAACGTCCAATACGGTTTGCATCTGAATCATTCGCTGAATTCTCCATCCAACTTGCCGATCGACGACCGGCAGTTTTGGACCCCGTACGGGGCAGAAAGGCGGCTGATTTTACCTCAACTCGTACCTCAAACCGCCTTCGATTTCTCGACTAAGCGCGTGACGCGCCAAGACTTCGTGCGCGACATCGGTCGGCACTCCGCAATCTCGACGAGATCTCCCTCGCCGTATTCGCCGCTTTCCACATGTGCATGGAACTTCTTGGAACGCGTGATCGTCTTGCCCATGAACGGATCGCGGACGCGCCGCTCGACCCGCACGACGACGGTCTTCTGCATTTTCGCGCTCGTTACCCGGCCGAGCAGCTTCCTCTGGTTCTTCGCCACCGGCTCGGCGGCGCCTTGCGTCGTAGCGGCACTCATTTCGCGGTTTTCTCCTTCATGACGGTGCGCACGCGCGCGATGTCGCGCCGCACCTTCTTCAGCTGGCTGGTGTTCGCGAGCTGCTGCGTGGCGAGCTGCATGCGCAGCCCGAACTGGGCGCGTAGCAGAGCCTCGAGCTCCTTCTGCAGCTCTTCGCCGCTCTTGCCGCGAAGTTCGCTGGGGTTCATTTAATTTCTCCTTGTCAGCCGCCGAGCATGCGCTGCACGACGATGGTGCGGAACGGCAGCTTGGCGGAGGCAGGCGCAAAGGCTTCCTTGGCGAGCGCCTCGGTCACGCCGTCCATCTCGAAGATGATCTTGCCGGGCTGGATCTCGGCGACAAAATATTCGGGATTGCCCTTGCCGTTACCCATGCGGACTTCGGCCGGTTTCTGGGATACCGGCTTGTCCGGGAAGACGCGGATCCAGATGCGCCCGCCGCGCTTGATATGGCGCGACATCGCACGACGGCCAGCCTCGAGCTGACGTGCCGTGAGTCGGCCTCGCGTCGTGGCCTTGAGGCCGTATTCGCCGAAGGAGACGCGCGCGCCGCGCGTCGCAACGCCGGTGTTGCGTCCCTTCTGCTGCTTACGGTACTTGGTTCTTGCCGGTTGCAGCATGCCTTAGCTTCCTTTCTCTTCCTTGCCTTCGCCGTCGGGCTTGTCGGCCTCGAGCTTCTTCGATCGCTTCACCGTGGTCTTCGGAGCGGGCGCGGCCTCGCGCTTCACCGAGCGCTTCTCGCCCTCGGGACGCGGGCGTGGCGCGCCGCTGCGCTCTGGCCGCTTGCCGCCGGGCCGCGGCGCTGGCTTCTTCGCACGCTTCGGCTCGGCGGGCGCTTCCGGTTGTGCCGCCGGCGCCGCCGCGCCTACGGCCGGCGCCTCGCCCTTGGGCAGTACCTCGCCCTTGTAGACCCAGACCTTGATACCGATCACGCCGTAGGTCGTCTTCGCCTCGCCGAGGCCATAGTCGATATCGGCCCGCAGGGTATGGAGTGGCACTCGGCCTTCCCGGTACCACTCGGTGCGCGCGATTTCGATGCCGTTCAGCCGGCCCGCGCTCATGATCTTGATGCCCTGAGCGCCCAGGCGCATGGCGTTCTGCATCGCGCGTTTCATCGCGCGGCGGAACATGATGCGCTTTTCGAGCTGCTGTGCGATCGAATCGGCGATCAGCTGAGCGTCGATCTCGGGCTTGCGGATCTCCTCGATATTCACGTGCACCTGCTGTACGCCCATGATCTTGCGCAGCTCGGCCTTGAGCGCCTCGATTTCCTCGCCCTTCTTGCCGATCACCACGCCGGGGCGGGCCGAGAAGATCGTGATGCGCGCGTCTTTTGCCGGTCGCTCGATCAGCACGCGGCCTACCGAAGCATGCGCGAGCTTCTTCTTCAGGAATTCACGCACCTTGATGTCCTCGGCGAGCATCGGTGCGAAGGTCTTGTTATTCGCGTACCAACGCGAGCTCCAGTTGCGGTTGACCGCGAGGCGGAATCCCACCGGATTGATTTTCTGGCCCATCAGTCACCCACCGTGAGGAAGATATGGCACGTGTGCTTGAGCACGCGGTTGCCGCGGCCCTTGGCGCGCGCCTGGAAGCGTTTGAGGAACATGCCACGCTCGACAGTGATGGTCTTCACCTTGAGCGTATCGATGTCGGCGCCGTCGTTGTGCTCCGCATTCGCGATGGCCGACTCGAGCAGCTTCTTCATTATCGCTGCTCCTTTCTTCGGGGTGAAAGCGAGGATGCTCATCGCCTGGTCGACGGGCTTGCCGCGGATGAGATCGGCGACGAGCCGGCCTTTCTGGGCCGACAGCCGTGCACCGCGCAAGCTGGCTCTGGTTTCCATTTACTTCTTTCCCGCCGGCGCAGGTGCCGGAGCGGCTGCGGGCGCGGCGGCCCCCGGCGGGCCGCGGCGCTCTCCGCCGACCGCTTCCTCGGTTCGCTTGCCGGCGGCCGAGTGGCTCTTGAAGATGCGTGTCATGGCAAATTCGCCGAGCTTGTGCCCGACCATGTTCTCGGTGACGTACACCGGGATGTGCTGCTTGCCGTTGTGCACGGCGATCGTCAGGCCGACGAAGTCGGGCACGATCGTCGAGCGGCGCGACCAGGTCTTGATCGGCCGCTTGTCGTTCGCGCCGCGTGCGGCGTCCACCTTCTTCGTCAGGTGGTGGTCCACGAAAGGACCTTTCTTGATTGAGCGTGGCATCGGCGGCTTTCCTTTATTTCACCCGGCGATCGCGCACGATCATCACTTGCGTGCGCTTGTTCCGGCGAGTCTTGAAGCCCTTGGTCTGCACGCCCCAGGGCGATACCGGGGGCTGGGCGGCGGCGGTACGGCCTTCACCGCCGCCGTGCGGATGATCGATGGGGTTCATCGCCACCCCGCGCACCGTCGGACGAACGCCCCGCCAACGCACCCGTCCCGCCTTGCCGATCGACTCGAGATTGTGTTCGGTATTACCCGCCTCGCCGATGGTGGCACGGCAATCGATGTGCACCTTGCGAATTTCACCCGATCGCAGGCGCAGCTGCGCGTAAGAGCCTTCACGGGCAAGCAGCTGTACGCCAGCGCCCGCGGAGCGGGCGAGCTGCGCACCTTTTCCCGGCAGCATCTCGACGCAATGCACCGTCGTGCCGACCGGAATGTTCTTCAGCGGCAGGGCGTTGCCGGCCTTGATCGGCGCTTCCGGGCCGGACATGAGCTGCGCCCCGACGGCGAGGCCTTTCGGGGCGATTACATAGCGGCGCTCGCCGTCCGCATACTTCAGCAGCGCAAGATGCGCACTGCGATTCGGATCGTACTCGATACGCTCGACGACGGCGCCGATACCGTCCTTGTTGCGGCGGAAATCGACGAGGCGCAGATGGTGCTTGTGCCCGCCTCCCTGATGGCGCATCGTCACCCGGCCATGGTTGTTGCGACCGCTGCCGCGCTTCTGCGGAACGACAAGCGGCCAGTAGGGATCCCCTTTGTGCAGCTCCGGCGTCACCACTTTGACGAGGGCGCGACGGCCGGGGGAAGTCGGTTTGACTTTTACGAGAGGCATGTCTTACTCCGTCGCCGCAAAATTGATTTCCTGGCCCGCGGCAAGCCGCACATAGGCCTTCTTCCAGTTGCGTCGGCGCCCGGAGAGCCGGCCGAAACGCCGCTCCTTGCCGCGCACGTTGAGCACCGTGACATTCTCGACCTTGGTCTTGAACATCAGCTCGATCGCCGCCCTGATCTCCGGCTTCGTCGCGCGGTCGGCGACACGGAACACGTACTGCCGGTTCTTGTCGGCGACGAACGTGCTCTTCTCCGAAACGACCGGCGCAAGCACCACGTTCATCAGCCGATCGGCGGAATATTTCTTGGCCGCAGTCATGAGAGCCTCATTTCAACATCTGCTCGAGCTTGGCGACGGCCGCCTTGGTGAGCAGTACCTTGTCCGAACGCACGAGCGATACCGGATCCGCGTGACGCACGGCGATCACCTCGACGTTCGGCAGGTTGCGCGACGAAAGCATCAGGTTCTCGTCGACTTCGTCGGTGATCACCAGCACCTGGTCCAGCCCCATGGACTTCACCTTCTGGGCAAGCAGCTTGGTCTTCGGCTGGTCGACGCGAAACTCGTCCACCACCCGCAGCCGGTCCTCGCGCGCGAGCTGCGAAAGGATCGAGCACAGGCCGGCCCGATACATCCGCCGATTCAGCTTCTGCGAGAAGTTCTCGTCGGGCGAATTCGGGAAGATCTTGCCGCCCCCGCGCCATAGCGGACTCGAGGTCATGCCCGCGCGGGCCCGGCCAGTGCCCTTCTGGCGCCATGGCTTCTTGGTCGAATGGTTCACGGCGCCGCGGTCCTTCTGCGCTCGGGTGCCTCGCCGCGCGTTCGCCTGGTACGCGACGACCAGCTGGTGCACGAGCGCTTGGTTGAATTCACGACCGAAGATCGCGTCGGTCGCATTCAGCGTCCCTTCGGCGCCGTTGCTGCCTATTGTCTTCAGTTCCATGTCCGTCTCACTTCTTCGCCGGCTGGGCAGCGGGTTTCGCCGCCGGCTTGGCCGCCGGCTTGGCCGGCGCTTCGGCCTTCGCTGCTGCCTTCGGCGCCTGCGGTTTCGCGCCCGGCACTGACGCCTTCGTAATCTTCACGGCGGGGCGAACCACCACGTCGCGCCCGTTCGAGCCGGGCACCGATCCCTTCACGAGGAGCAGCTGGCGCTGGGGATCGATGCGGACCACAATGAGGTTCGAAATCGTCCGCAACTTGTTGCCGAGGTGGCCCGGCATACGCTTTCCCGGGAACACGTGCCCCGGGCTTTGGTTCTGACCAGTCGATCCGGGCGTCTTGTGCGAGATCGAGTTGCCGTGACTAGCGCGCTGAGAATGGAAGTGGTGGCGCTTGATGACGCCAGCGAAGCCTTTGCCGATCGTCACGCCCTGCACATCGACCCGCTGCCCGACCTTGAAAACGCTTTCCACGCCGACTTTCCCGCCCACCTTCAGCTCGCCGAGCTCTTCGGCCTTGGCGAGGCGGAATTCTCTCAGCACATGGCCCGCCTCCACTGAAGCTTTGGCGAGGTGTCCGGCAAGCGGTTTCGAAACGCGCGTCGAGCGGCGCTTGCCGAAGGCGACCTGTACGGCGGCATAGCCGTCCTTGTCGGGCGTCTTGATCTGCGTAACCCGGTTGTCGGAAACGTCGAGCACCGTAACGGGCAGCGTGCCGCCGTCTTCGGTAAAGATACGCGTCATGCCGACCTTGCGGCCGACCAATCCAATCGTCATACCTTCCTCTTTTCATTAGTCCCCTCGGTATGACCGGGGGATGCCGGCTGCAATTGGCCGGCCCTTCACCTCGTACTGCGGGTCCTTGTTGGACTGTCCAAGCCTTACTGCACCTTGATTTCCACGTCGACACCCGCCGGAAGGTCGAGCTTCATCAGCGCATCGACCGTCTTGTCAGTCGGGTCAATGATGTCCATGAGCCGCAAATGCGTGCGGATCTCGAGCTGGTCGCGCGATGCCTTGTCGATATGGGGCGAGCGCAAGAGGTCCCAGCGCTGCTTGCGGGTGGGCAGCGGAACCGGGCCACGCACCACCGCCCCGGTACGCTTCGCTGTATCGACGATTTCAAGCGCCGACTGATCGATCAGGCGGTAGTCGAACGCCTTGAGACGAATTCTGATCCGCTGGCTTTGCATTTTGTGCTTCGTGTGCTCTTCGTTATTCGATGATCTTCGCGACGACGCCGGCGCCGACGGTCTTGCCGCCCTCGCGGATGGCGAAGCGAAGGCCCTGCTCCATCGCGATCGGCGTGATCAGCGTCACCACCATCTTCACGTTGTCCCCGGGCATCACCATCTCGGTT
>DASQYN010000323.1:0-2160 GCA_035639215.1 Burkholderiales bacterium | reverse complement strand
CCGGCTTCGGCGTATGCGCTGAACATCCTGCCTGGGCTCACCTCGGGATTCTGGTCGAAACCAACATCATCGAAATGCGCATTGACCCGGGTCCCGAGCGTGTACTTCAAGCCCGTCCCGGCGAACCAGCCGCGTCTTGTGCGATTCCCCGCTTCGAGCCCCACTCTGAGGAAAAGCGTGGTCCAGTCCTCCTGCTGGTGGCCGCTGATGGAAGTGCCCGACGCGCTAAACGGAAAGCGCCGCTCCCAGTAATCCAGGCCAAGGCCGGTCACGAGCTGAAAGAAGCTCTCCGCTAGCGGACGATAGAGGGCATCCACTTCGTTCGATATGCCGGAGTAGTCGGCCGTGTCGGTGAGGGGCGTGCTGGACAGCGTTGCGCCCTCGTAGTCGAACGACCCCGCATAAAGCTCGCCTCGGTAGCGGAAGCGCCACCCGGCCTCCTTGTCCTGCTCCCATGTGAGCCCGATGGCCGGCTGCCATCCCTTGATCTTCACCTCCGGGGTGGTCTTTTCCTTCCACTGGTAATGTTCAAGCTGGAAGTTGACCGACCACTCGGCGAGAGCCGGGCGGTTCGCTCCCAGCAGGCCGGCCACGGCCAAGGTGCAAAGCAGGCTCCGCATGATGCGCCCCCTTTTCTTTATTCGTAGTGCGCCCGCAGATGCTACGCGAGAAGCGCCGGGAACCAAAATCGGAGGCCGACGATATGTCGGCGTAGTCCTGCCGGACTATCGGGTCATCTACAAAGTGTCGACGAGCGGGTCGTAAGATAACGACCGTGCTGTAGCCCACCTCCTACAGCACTGCGGATGAAGCGGCCAGCCCGTTGTTAGCAGCGCCGTCCGAGAGACCCGCTTTGCACCCTCGGGTGCCGGAGGAGTGGGTCCACGGTAGCGCCAAACAAAGTGCAGTCGCCGTCTGATCGCCAAGCGAGGGGCAGTACCGGAGGGCACGGCTAGCGGTCGTGCCCTCTTTCATTTCCGCCCTACGAAAGCGCATTTTCCAGAACCTGACGATTTGCTGCTATCGCTGCGGGCAGGTCTTTACTGTCGCGAACCGCAGCGCGAAACGTGCGCTACGCGTCGACGTCGCTACGAGGCGTCACGACAGACTCAAAAGGCAAACGACCCCTTGGCAACAAGATCGAGGGCGCGCAGATAGATGTCGACGGGCGGCTCGCCGTGGCCCTCGAGCCATTCCTGCAGCCGTGCCTCTGTCACACCGAGACAGGCGGCGAGGCGATCCGGCCCGCCGGCGGAGCGCAAGGCCAGCGCCAGGGTTCGCGTAACGGAGGTCTCGGCCACGCCAGCATCCATCCCGCTTGATTCCAGCGGAAGCGGGACACCACCGCAGTGACCGATTGAACTCGGACGCTGTGCGCGATTGACGCCGGTTACCGGGCCTGAATTGCACCGCGCGCAGCGCGGTCACGCTCGCGGCGCTCGCGCACGAGGACACGCGCCACGAGCGCAGGCAACGCCTCGACCGGCTCGGTGACGAAGATTACGGGTACCCAGGGCAACGCGGGCTCGGCGAGCAGCTCGGCGACGAGCGCCCTGCCGCGCAGGCCGGGCGTCGCCGCGTCGACGATCATCGCTTGAGGCTGCGCCTCGTAAAGAACGCGCCGGGCGGCGAAGGCGTCCCCGGCAGTGATCACTTCGTAGCCGGAGCCTTCGAGCCGTTGCTCGAGCAGCGCTCGGGACGCCGGCTGAGAGTCGACGACGAGAACTCGCCGCCGCGGCGTGGATTGGGGTTCCATGCCGGGCATTGTGCCCGCCACCGCGCACCGCCGTGCGCCGCGGGCCTAGTCCCCGCGGACTAGCAATCCACCATTTTGCACATCCCGGCGCCGAGTGAATATCGCTGAGCTGCGCGGCGCCGTGTCGCGCGTCGCTGAATCGGCGATCGGCGTGCGTCGACTTCGCGAAGCCGCCCCGCTACACCCCACTCATCCCCGCGTTGTCGTCTTGCGGATTTCCTTCTCGTCGGACCACTCGAGCAGGCCGTTGCGGAGGTTCCACAGCTGGAGGTTGAACTTGTAGTAGACGTCCTTGACGTCCTTTACCTGCTTGACGATCGACGTGATGTTGCCTTCCATGCGGTACTGCGCGCCGACCATCTGGCCTTTTTCCACCGCTTGCTCCCGCGCGTAGTACTCCGACT
>DASQYN010000322.1:0-7432 GCA_035639215.1 Burkholderiales bacterium | reverse complement strand
GTGTCGGGCGAGCCGCTCTCGGCGCTGCGCACCTTCTGGGACCGCGACCTGCTGCAGTTCTTCCTCACCGGCATCGCGCTCTTCGGCGTCGGCCTCGTCGGCGAGTACGTCGGCCGCATCTACCAGCAGGTGCGCGAGCGGCCGCGCTACATCGTGCAAGCCGTCTTGGAGAAGAACTCCAGTACGTGAAGAGCGCCGTGGTCTTCGCCTACCACGACGTAGGCGTGCGCTGCCTGCGCGTGCTGCTCGACGCGGGCGTCGCCGTGCCGCTCGTCGTCACGCATCGCGACGATCCGGGCGAGCGGCTGTGGTTTGCCAGCGTCGCCGAGCTGGCGCGCGACAGGGGGATCGAGACACTGGCCGACGCGCAGCCGGCCGAGATCGTTTCCAGGCTGGAGAAAATCCAGCCCGATTTCATCTTCTCCTTCTACTACCGCCGCATGCTGCCCCCGGAAATCCTTGCCCTCGCCAAGCGAGGCGCCTTCAACATGCACGGCTCGCTGCTGCCGAAATATCGCGGCCGCGTGCCGGTGAACTGGGCGGTGCTGCACGGCGAGACCGAGACCGGCGCGACGCTCCACGAGATGACGGCGAAGCCCGATGCCGGGCGAATCGTCGACCAGCAAGCGGTGCCGATCGGCCCGGACGACACGGCGGCGGAGGTTTTTCGCCGCGTGACCGAAGCGGCAGCGCAGGTTCTGAAAAGGTCTCTCAGCCCGCTCCTCGAGGGCAAGGCGGTTCTCAAGCCGAACGACCTCTCGCAAGGCAGCTACTTCGGCGGCCGCCGGCCCGAGGACGGACGCATCGACTGGCGAAAGAGCGCGCAAGAGATCCACAACCTGGTGCGCGCGGTGGCGCCGCCCTACCCGGGCGCTTTTTGCGACCGCCTCAAGGTTTTGCGCACGGCGATGACTCAGCTTGCCACGCCGAAACGAGCCGTCGGTCCGTATCAAGAGAACGGAGAATGGTTCGCCCTGTGCGGCGATGGTAAAGTCCTGCGCCTCCTCGAGGTCGAACCAAGACAATGACACGCATCCTCATTCTCGGGGTGAACGGCTTCATCGGCCATCACCTCTCCAAGCGCATCCTCGCCGACACCGACTGGGAGGTGTACGGGATGGACATGCAATCCGACCGCCTCGAGGACCTGCTCGGCGAGCCGCGCTTCCGCTTCTTCGAAGGCGACATCACCATCAACCGCGAGTGGATCGAGTACCACATCCGCAAGTGCGACACGGTGCTGCCGCTGGTCGCCATCGCCACCCCCGCCACCTACGTCAAGGAGCCGCTGCGCGTCTTCGAGCTCGACTTCGAGGCCAACCTGCCGATCGTGCGCGCGTGCGTGCGGCACAAGAAGCGCCTGGTCTTTCCGTCGACCTCGGAGGTCTACGGCATGTCGTCGGACGCGCAGTTCGACCCGGAGAGCTCGCCGCTCGTCTACGGCCCGATCGCGAAGCAGCGCTGGATCTACGCGTGCTCGAAGCAGCTCATGGACCGCGTGATCTGGGCCTACGGCGACAAGGAGGGCCTCGACTTCACGCTGTTTCGCCCCTTCAACTGGATCGGCTCCGGCCTCGATTCGCTCGCCACGCCGAAGGAAGGCAGCTCGCGCGTCGTCACGCAGTTCTTCGGCCACATCGTGCGCGGCGAGAAGATCCAGCTGGTCGACGGCGGCCGGCAGAAGCGCGCCTTCACCTACATCGACGACGGCATCGACGCGCTGATGGCGATCATCGCCAACAGGAACGGCATCGCCTCGCGCAAGATCTACAACGTCGGCAATCCCCGCAACAACATCTCGGTGAACGAGCTCGCGCAGACCATGGTCAAGCTCGCGCTCGAGTATCCCGAGTACGAGACGGCGGCGCGCAAGGTGCGGATCGTGAAGACGAGCGCCGACAAGTACTACGGCCGCGGCTATCAGGACGTGCAGAACCGCGTGCCGAAGATCGACAACACCATGCGCGAGCTGCGCTGGCGGCCGCGCACCGGCATGAAGGATGCGCTGCGCCGCATCTACGACGCCTACCGCAGCCATATTGCCGAGGCGAAGCACCTGGTGAAGTGAAGCTAGGTTTAAAGATCGATGTAGATACATTTCGCGGTACTAGGGACGGGGTCCCGCGCCTCGTGGAGCTGCTAAAAAAGCACCGCGCCGGCGCCACCTTCCTCTTCAGCCTCGGCCCGGACCACACCGGGCGCGCGCTGCGCCGGGTCCTCCGCCCGGGATTCTTTTCGAAGGTGAGCAGAACCTCGGTGCTGGAGCACTACGGCGTCCGCACCCTCCTCTACGGCACGCTGCTTCCCGGCCCGGACATCGGCCGCAGGTGCGCCGGCATCATGCGCAGCACCCGGGACGATGGCTTCGAGGTCGGCATCCATTGCTGGGACCATGTGCGCTGGCAGGACTTCGTCGCCGGCAAGGATGGCGAATGGACGGAGCGCGAGATGGTCCTAGCCTGCACGCGCTTCTCGGAAGTCTTCGGCGAGCCGCCCCGCACCTGGGGCGCAGCCGGCTGGCAGACCAACGCGCACGCCGCGCGATTCCAGGAGACCTTCGCCTACGCCTCGGACACGCGCGGCCGCCAGCCTTTCCTCCCGGCGTGGAACGGCGAGCTCGTCGGCTGCCCGCAGATTCCCACCACCCTGCCGACTCTCGACGAGCTGATCGGCCTGCACGGCGATGTGGCGCAGCACTTGCTATCCCTTACGGCACCGAGGAAAAACGCGGGCGACCACGTCTTCACCGCCCATGCCGAGCTCGAGGGCGGCAAGCTCCAGCCGATGTTCGAGCGCCTGCTCGAAGGCTGGAAAGCGCAGGGTTACGAGCTCGTTCCGACGGAAGCGATCTTTCGCGCCCTGCCGCCGAATCTTCCGGTCTGCGAAGTGATTTACGGCGAGGTGCCGGGCCGCTCCGGCCAGCTCGCCCTCCAGGGAAAGGAAGTGAAGCTATGAGCGAGCTCTTCCCCGGCTTCCTGAGCCGGCGCATCCGCACGACCGGCGCCACGATCAATCTCGTCATCGGCGGCGAGGGGCCGCCGGTGCTGCTGCTGCACGGCTACCCCGAGACGCACGCGATGTGGCACAAGGTCGCGCCGCAGCTCGCGCGCGACTACACCGTCGTCTGCCCGGACCTGCGCGGCTACGGCGATTCGTCCAAGCCGCGCGGCGCCCCCGATCACTCCAACTACTCGAAGCGCGCCATGGCGCTCGACATGGTGCAGGTCATGGAGTCGCTCGGCTTCATCGAATTCCATGTGGTCGGCCACGACCGCGGCGGCCGCGTCGGCCATCGCCTGGCGCGCGACCACGGAAAGCGCGTGCGCACGCTCACCCTCCTCGACATCTCGCCGACGCTCAAGATGTACCAGAGCACCAGCTACCAGTTCGCGCGCGCCTACTGGCACTGGTTCTTCCTCATCCAGGAGGCGCCGATGCCCGAGCGCCTGCTCGCCGGCCATGGGCCGTGGTACATCCTCAGGCGCCTCGGCCGCGGCAAGTCGGGCATGAAGCATTTCGATCCGCGCGCCGTCACGCAGTACGCCAAGGCCTTCAAGGACCCGCGCACCATCCACGCCACCTGCGAGGACTACCGCGCCGCGGCCACCATCGATCTCGTGCACGACAAGCAGGACCTGCGCAGGAAGCTGCGCATGCCGGTGCTGGCGCTATGGGGCAAGCACGGCGTGATCCAGGCGCTCTTCGACTGCCTCGCCGACTGGCGCGAAGTCGCGAACGACGTGCGCGGCCGCGCGCTCAACTGCGGCCACTTCATCCCCGAGGAAAAGCCGCGCGAGCTCGTCGCCGAGCTGCGCGGCTTTCTTGGTCCTCGAGGCTAACGACCCACGCGCGAGATCTTCCAGATCGTGCCGGTGCCGGGAATCTGCACCAGCGGCGCGTCGGCTGGATTGACGAACGCCGAGCGCGGATCGGCGCCGCCGGGATCGCGCACCGCGCCGTAGTCGACGAGGTACGCCGCGCCGTCGGGCCCGAAGCGGATGGTGGTCGGGCGGTTGATGCCACGGATCATCATCGTGAAGCCCTGGTCGGTCTCGCCGTCGCACTGCGGCGTGCCGTCAGGATCGTGACGCTGGAAGCCCTGCTGGCAGTTGAACGCGAACTTCGAGAGCTGCAGCTCGGCTGGGTTGTCGCTCAGGAAGTTGACGAGCTCGACGTCGTGCCCGGCGGACGGATCGCCGTTCTCGGGCGAGAAGCCGAAGTCGCCTTCGCGCGAGACGAGCGCCGCGTTCTTCTTCACCACCCCGCCGACGAAGGAGTCGGGCACGAAGTCGAGGCCCACGGCCGCGACGTCGGAAGGCTCAAGCGCGAGCGGCGCCACCGGCGGCCGCGGCGGATAGGCGAAGACGTGCTTCACCGGCAGGCCGGTGGTGGTCGCCGGGTTGTCGTCGGCCGGGCTGCCGATCGGGTTGAACACCGACTGCGTCGAGTCGAGGAAGCCGAAGCGGTCGGGCCAGCCATGGTACTCGGGGCTGCCGTCGGCGTTTTGCCGCGCCACCGCCAGGCGGTCGGGCGCGTTGTGCGTCGGCCGTGCGCCGCGCTCGTCCTCGCCGTTCTCCGAGATCATCAGCTCGCCCTTGAGCGGATGATTCGCGGGCGAGAAGCGGATGCCGTAGGGATTGCGGAATCCCCACGCCACCGGCTCGATCGTGTTCTGCGGGTTCCTGATCTTCGCGCGCAGGATCGCGCCGGTGCACATGCCCTTGCTCGTCGCGTCCTCGAACGCCGGCACGGTCGCCCCGGGGCGCGCGGTGCCGTGGTTCGAATAGCCGCTCGTGATGTGGCCGTCGCCGGAGTTCCAGGTGTTCTGGCTCAGCTTCACGCTCTCGCAGGCGATGTCGTGCTGGTTGCCGCCGGCGCCGTTGTCGTGGCCGGTGACGCCGGCGTTGGTCGCCGAGCCTTGCGACCAGTAGAGCCAGCCGTCCTTCACCAGGATCTGTTCGGTCGGATGGTCGCCGGTCGGCAGCCCGACGACGACGGGCGTGACCGTGCCGCTATGGAGATCGACGCGCACAATGCGCGAGGTGTTGTTGCCCTTGCCGGCCGCGCCCCGCGCGCCCTGGTTCGAGTCCGTCGCGTAGAGCGTGCCGCCCTGTGTGTCGTGCTCGAAGGAGAGGCCGATCGCCGGCCCGTCGGCCTGGAAGCCGCCGCCGCTCGGCGTCGGCTTGCCGATCGGCCCACCGATCTTGTGCCCGTCCTCGTCGAAGACCAGGATGTCCGGCGTGAAGGGGTTGTGCGCGTCGTACTTGCCGACGCCCGGGACTTTCGTGTTGTCGTTGCACTGGCTCGGCAGCCCGGTGCCCGACTCGAGCACGTAGACCTTGAAATTGTCCTTGTTGCCGACGAACGCGACGTCGGTCGGGAAGTTGAGCCCCTTGGCGAAGACTTCGACCTTGAAGCCTTTCGGCACGACGATGTCCTCGCCGTTGCCCGGGTCGTAGTAGGCCGTCTCGGCGGGGCAGACAGGGTTGGCGGCGGCCCAGGCCACCGCCGGGGCGGCAAGGCCCACGACAGCGAGCGCGGCCGCCATCTTCGACAATCTGAATCGATTCATAACGCCTCCAGCCGCGGACGCGGCATAGCGTTGCAGGATTCGGGTGCTACGGATCTTCTTCGAGGCTGCCGGGCCTCCTCCTAGGCCCTGGCAGCCAAGCTACTCCGTTTGCGAGGTCGATCTATGGAAAATGCTTGTCGACTTATTCGCATTGCTCATTAAAGGCGGACAGCGGGAATAAGGTTAGGCAGCCGCAGCGACCCTCGCTCGCGGGAAAGGCGGAAACGCGGTCGCCATGGCCACCGCGCCCAGGCCGATCGCCGCCGAGCCGAGATACATCCAGGTGTATCGGCCGAAGGTGTCGAAGATCCAGCCGCCGAGCGACGGCCCGAGCGCCATGCCGAGGCTCGACACCATGGCGGCGGCGCCGAACACCGCGCCGAGGATGCGCTGCCCGAAATACTCGCGGGCGAGCACTGCGTAGAGCGGCATCACGCCGCCATAGGCGAAGCCGAAAGTGGCGGAGACGGCATAGAACTCGCCGAGCCGCGAGGCGTAGATGAACGCGCCGGCGGCGAGCGCCTGGATGACGAGGCCGGCGATGAGCACGCGCTTCACCCCGAGGCGGTCGGCGAGCACGCCGAGCGCAAGGCGGCCGCCCAGGCCGGCGAGGCCTTCGACGCTGTAAATGGTCACCGCGGCGAGCGGCGCGAGGCCGCAGGTCATCGCGTAGGTGACGGTGTGGAAGATCGGCCCGGCATGCGCCGCGCAGCAGGCGAAGAAGGTGAGCGCGAGGACGACGAACGGTGCCGAGAAGAACGCATCGCGAAGCGTCATGGAGCTCGCCTGCGCCGCCTCGGCCCCGCCGGCATCGCTCGACGCCTGCGGCGGCGGCCGGCGCACGAAGAGCGCCGCGGGAACCAGGGTCGCCCAGACCAGCACGGCAAGCACCGTCTGCGCGGCGCGCCAATCCATGTGAGTGATGAGCCATGCCGCGAACGGCGACATGGTCATCGGCGCCACGCCCACGCCGACCGACACCAGCGCCACCGCGAGCCCGCGATGCTCGCTGATCCAGCCCATCACCGCGGCGATCATCGGCGAGAAGAAGCTGCCGACCGCGATGCCGATCAGCAGGCCGAAGGCGAGCTGGAACTCGAGCGGCGTCTGCGCGCGGCTTGCGAGGAAGAGGCCGAGCCCGAGCAGCACCGCTCCCGCCAGCACGACCCAGCGCGGGCCGATGCGGTCGCTGAGCGCGCCCCAGCCGAAGCCTGCGGCGCCCATGGCGAGGAAGCCGATGGTCATCGCGCCCGACACCTCGGTGTGCGACCAGCCGGTCGCCTCGGTGATCGGCCGCAGGAACACGGCGAGCGAGAACATGGCGCCTATGGCGATGCACGTCATGAAGGCGCCGAGCCCGACCATCACCCAGCCGTAAACCGGTTCACGTCTCGTCACAGCGACCTCGCTTTCACCGTACCGTCGTTCCCGCGAAGGCGGGAACCTGTATTTTTTGGGAAAAATGGACCCCCGCCTTCGCGGGGGCGACGCATTCACGCCTGCCCTCTCATGGTCGAACGACTGCCGCTCATTTCGACACGCTATTTCGGAAACGGCGCGCTGTCGAAATAGATGTCGAGGGAGGCGATCTCGCCGTCCTTGACGACGAATAGCTCCGCCACGTCGCTGTGGAAAGCCGGCCCGGCCGGCGGCCGCAGCTCGTAGCGTGTCAGCGCGCAGGCGTTGGGCCCGTCGACGACGAGGTTCTTGACCTCCAGCGAAGAAACCATGGAGAAGAAGCGCCGCGTCCCGGCGAGGTACGCCTCCTTTCCGGCCAGCCGCCGGTTCGGGCTGGTGTGGCTGGTGAAGGCGATATCCTCGGCGAGGAAGCTTTCCCAGTCGCGCTTGAGGTCAAGAACC
>DASQYN010000321.1:0-5087 GCA_035639215.1 Burkholderiales bacterium | reverse complement strand
TGTTTTCCATCGGCGCGTATCAGGCGTACGGCTACTCGCTGCTTCAGCATGCGAGCACGCTCGCGGGCCTCGCGCTGCTCGGGTGGTGGGGGTGGCGCTGGTTTCGCGATGCGCCGCTCGCGGCCGCGCCGCCTCGGCGCTTCTCGCCCGCCGCCGCTAAGGCGATGCTCGCCGCCATCGCCGTGGCGATCGCCTGGATCGCGGCGAGCGCGGCCGCCGTCATCTGGCTGCAGCGCCCCGGGCTCGTCGAATCGCGAGAGCTTGCCAAGATCGCCTTCGGCCATGCCGGTGCGGCGGCGCTGCTCGCGCTCGGCGCCTATGCCATCGCCTGGCACGCGCTCGGCTTCGTCAGAGCCGAACGCGGCCCAGGCGCAGGGCGTTGCTCACCACCGAGACCGAGCTCATCGCCATCGCGGCGCCGGCGATGACCGGCGATAGCAGCAGGCCGAACGCCGGGTAGAGCACGCCGGCGGCGATCGGCACGCCGAGCGCGTTGTAGAGGAAGGCGAAGAACAGGTTCTGCTTCACGTTGCGCATCGTCGCGTGCGAGAGCCGGATCGCCTTGGCGATGGCGCGCAGGTCGCCCTTCACCAGCGTAACGCCGGCGCTTTCGATCGCCACGTCGGTGCCGGTGCCCATGGCGATGCCGACGTCCGCCTGGGCAAGCGCCGGCGCGTCGTTGATGCCGTCCCCGGCCATGGCGACGACCCGCCCGCGCCCCTGCAGCGCCTTCACCCGGGCGGCCTTGTCCTGCGGCAGCACTTCGGCGATTACCTCGGCGATGCCGAGCTCGCGCGCGACCGCCTCCGCAGTAGCGCGCGAGTCGCCGGTCATCATCACGACCGCCACGCCCTGCTCGCGCAGCGCCCGTAGCGCCTCGCGCGTCGTGTCCTTGATGGGATCGGCGACGACCAGCGCCGCCGCCACCCGGCCGTCGATCGCCGCATAGAAGACGCTGCCGCCTTTCTCCGCGGCGCTCTTCGTGGCTTCGGAGAGCGCTGCCGGCACCGCGCCGAAGCGCTCCATGAAGCGGCGGCTTCCCGCCGCGACCTCGCGCCCGCCGACGCGCCCGCGCACGCCCTGGCCGGTGATCGCCTCGAATTGCTCGACCGTCTGCAACGGCGCGCCGCGCGCCGCGGCGCCTTCGACGATCGCCTGCGCGAGCGGATGCTCGCTCGCGCGCTCGACGCTTCCAATCAGGGCCAATGCTTCTTTTTCAGGGAAGGAATTTGTCATAAGTTCGGTGAGCGCCGGCTTGCCGACGGTGAGCGTGCCGGTCTTGTCGACCACGAGCGTGTTCACGTCGCGCAGCCGCTCGAGCGCCTCGGCGTTGCGGAACAGGATGCCGTTCATCGCGCCCTGGCCCATCGCCACCGTGATGGAGATCGGCGTCGCGAGCCCGAGCGCGCAGGGGCAGGCGATGATCAGCACGGCGACGGCATTGACGAGCGCGTAGGCGGCGGCCGGCTGCGGGCCGAGCCACCCCCAGACGACCGCCGTGACCACCGCGATGGCGATCACCGTCTGCACGAAATACGCGGCGACCAGGTCGGCGAGGCGCTGCACCGGCGCGCGCGTACGCTGCGCCTCGGCGACCATGTGGACAATGCGGGCGAGCAGCGTGTCGGCGCCGACACGCTCGGCGCGCATGACCAGCGTGCCGTTGCCGTTGATCGTCGCGCCGGTCACTCGGTCGCCGGACTTCTTCGCCACCGGCATGGCCTCGCCGGTCAGCATCGACTCGTCGACGCTCGAGGCGCCTTCCAGCACCGCGCCGTCGAGCGGGATCTTCTCGCCGGGGCGAACGCGCAGGCGGTCGCCGACGCGAATTTCACTCAACGGCACTTCTTTTTCGGAACCGTCCTCGAGACGCAGCGCCGTGCTCGGCGCGAGCGCGAGGAGCTGGCGGATCGCCTGGCTGGTGCGGCCCATCGCCTTGAGCTGCAGGACTTCGCCGAGCAGCACGAGCGTGACGATCACCGCCGCGCCTTCGAAATAGGTCGCGACGCCGCCGTGGTCGCGGAACGCCTCCGGAAACATTCCCGGCGCGAACACCGCGGCTACGCTGTAGAGGTAGGCGAGCCCTACGCCGAGCCCGATCAGCGTGTACATGTTCGGGCTCCGATTCACGAGCGAGCGGCGGAACTTGCGGAAGAAAGGCGCGCCGCCCCAGAGCACGACCGGCGTTGCGAGCACCAGCTCGGCGAGCGGCAGCTTCCAGTGCGGCGCGCCGAGCATCGGCGCCATGGCGATGACGACGAGCGGCAGGCTGAGCGCGGCGCTCACCCAGAACCGCCGCCGCATGTCGCGCAACTCGTGGTCGTCCTCCTCGGCGGCGCCGCCCGGCACCATCGGCACGAGCGGCATGCCGCACTTCGGGCACGACCCCGGTCCGTCCTGCACCACCTCGGGGTGCATCGGGCACGTGTACTTGCCCTTGGAATTCGGGGTCAGGGTCGCAACTGTTGGCGCCGGGTGCCCGGATTGCGGTCCCAGCCCCGATTTCGCCGCGTAGCGCGCCGGGTCGGCATTGAACGTCTGCGCGCAATGCGCGCTGCAGAAGTAATAGCTGCGGCCCTGGTATTCGACCTCGGCAGCGGCATTGGCCGGGTCGACCGTCATGCCGCACACCGGGTCGGTCGCCGGCTGCAGGTACTTTTCGGGATCGGCCTTGAACTTCGCCGCGCAGTGCGGGCAGCAGAAGTAGTACTTCCTGCCGGCGTGCTCGGCGCTCGCCCCGGCTTTCGCCGGGTCGACACTCATGCCGCAAACGGGATCGGTGGCCATTTTGTTCAGTCTGCACCTTCCCATCGTGGGAAGGTCAAGCGCTTCGGCGGGCGCTCAGGCGGCGAGGTCGCGCTTGCGCGCGTCGAACTCCGCCTTGTCGATCTCGCCTCGCGCATAGCGCTCGCGCAGGATGTCGAGCGCGCTGTCGCGTCGCTCGTGCCGTCCGCCGCCGGCCCCCAGCCAGCGCACGAGAACGACGATGCCGAGCACGATGAGAATCCACCAAAGGAACATGTGCAGGAAGGCAAACAGGCCCCATCCCCATCCGCCGCCCCAGCCCCACCCCATCATTTCACCGTTCCACATGGCATGCCCGCTCAGTAGCCGATGCGGTCGTACTCGTTCTGCGTCGTCGCGCGCTCCCGGAGCCGCTTGTCCCAGCTCGCCTCGTCACCGGGCTTCCACGGCGGGGTATCGGGCTTGCCGCGGTACTTGCCGTTCTTGTACTGCGCGGTCTGCGGACGCTCGCCGCACGCACTGAGCGCACCCGCGGCGAACACGCTGAAGAGCGCAAGCGCTGCGAGCCGTGCCATCTGCCGTTTCCTCATGGCAGCTCCTTTCGGCTGTCGATAGTCGCCTACAGCATACGCCGCGGCGACGCTAGGCGCTGCCTTCCAGCCGCTCGAGGATCGGGCAGTCGGGCCGCTCGTCGCCGTGACAGTGGTGCGCGAGCTGCTCCAGCGTGCTCTTCATCGCCTGCAGCTCGGCGATGCGCCGCTCGAGCTCGCGCAAGTGCGCCGTGACGAGCGCCTTCACCTTGCGGCTCGGCCGCCGGCGGTCGCGCCACAGGTCGAGCAGCTCGCCGATCTCGCGCATGCCGAAGCCGAGGTCGCGCGCCGCGCGCACGAAGCGCAACACGTGCACGTCGCTGTCGCCGTACGTCCGGTAGTTGGCGCTCGTGCGTTTGGGCTTCTGCACGAGCCCGATCGACTCGTAGTGGCGGATCATCTTGGCCGATACGCCCGAGGCGGCGGCCGCTTCGCTGATGTTCACCCGCGTATTCTAGAAGTTGTAGCCCACCCGCAGCCGCACTTCGTTCTTCTCGAACTCGTCCAGGTGCAGATGGTCCGAGAGTGCCGGATCGCGCGGCGCGCCTCGCACCTGCGGCAGCCAGGTGAGCGTCGCCCACCACTTCGTGCTCGCATAGTGCAGCGTAGGCCCGGCGAAGAGCGCCCACGCTTCGCGCTCCGCAAGGCCGGGGTAGACGCTGCGATAGTCGATCTCGGCGCCGCCGTACCAGCCCGGCGCGAAGCGATAGGCGAGCCCCGAGGAGAAGCCGACCACGGCTTCGCCTTCGACGGCATCGGCTTCGTGCTCGCGGGCGAGCTCGCTGTTCAGGTTGAAGGCCCAGACCAGGTTGTCGTCGAGGAAGTGCTTCTCGAGCAGCAGGCGCGTCTCGAGTGCGTACTCGGTGCGCCGCTCGCCGCTCACGCCGTCGTAGCGCGAGTACTCGGGCTCGACGTAGAGCGTGAGACCGAGCGCATCCTGGTAGACGCTCAGGATGTTGTAGCGCCACTCGTTCGCGATGCCGTCGAACACCGTCTGGCTGCGATCCTCGAGCCCCGGCACGCCGGCGATGTCGTGCTGCCTGCCGGTGAGGTAGAGCGAGCCCTTCAGTTTGCTGGTGAAGCCGTATTCGAGCTCGACCCGATAGTCGTAGGCGCTGTAGCTGCCGGCGCCCTTGTCGCTGCGCCGCGTTGCCCAGAACTCCAGCTCCTTCGCGCCCTTCGGCAGCACCTCGGTGCCGCGCGTGTAGCCGAAGATGTCTTCATCGGCTTGCGCGGCCGAAGCGCCGAGCAACACCGTGGAGGCGATAAGAGCTTTTGCGAAAGTCAGACGCATGCCAGTCACTCCTTGATAAAGAGCGCTGGCTGGCTACCGGAAGACGGCTTGCGGGCTTGCGCGGCGGTTAGGAACTCAGACGATAATTATTCTCATCTTCGCCGTCAAGCCGGAACCCGCATGGCAGAATCGGCCGCATGCAAACGCTCGAGCTGAAGGTCGAAGGCATGGATTGCCAGGGCTGCGTTAAGAGCGTGACGCGCATGCTCTCCGGCGTCCCCGGCGTCGAAAAGGTAGACGTTTCCCTGGAAGAGGCGCTTGCGCGCGTCACCTTCGACCCGGCCAAAGCCGGGCCCGCGGAACTCAAGCGCGCCATCGAGCGCGCCGGCTACAAGGCCCCCTGAACTCGTCGGCGGCATGAAAGCCAGCCTCGCTGCCGGTCTCACCGCGCACAAGGAGATCGTCGTCGATGAAGCCCGCTGCATCGGCTTCATGGGCAAGGAAGGCATGGTGTACGC
>DASQYN010000320.1:0-5091 GCA_035639215.1 Burkholderiales bacterium | reverse complement strand
CTCGGTCAGCGCGTGCGTGGTCGTCGCGGGCGGGGTCGTCGTGTTGAACGTGAAGTCGAACTCCGCGTCGAGGATCGCCTTGAAGTGCGCTTCGACCTTCGCGATGTAAGGCGCCATGAGCGCGCGGTCGGTCGCGCCCTGGAACCAGATCCTGTGCTTCTTCATGCGGATTTCCTTTCCCTCAGGGTTCTTCCACCAACGCCAGCACTCTCAGAGGGCTGCCGCTGCCGTTGCGGATCTTCAGCGGCGCGGCGACGACGACCGCGCCGGTCGGCGGCAGCTGGTCGAGGTTGGTGAGGCACTGCAGCCCGTAGCGCCCGGCGCCATGCATATAGTAATGACACGGATAGGGCGGGCGCAGGTGATACGCCTGCCCGGCGTCGGTGCCGATCGACTCGGTGCCGAAGCCGAGCACGTCGCGCTCCTCGACGAGAAACCTGACCGCATCGGTATCCGGGCCGGGCGTGTGCTGGCCCGTATCGTCGTAATTCTGGTAGGACTCCGGATCGAGGCTGCGCTTCGACCAATCGGTGCGCATCAGGACCCAGGAGCGCGGCGCGATGCGGCCGTGCTGCTTCTCCCACTCGAGCAGATGCGGCCGGGTCAGCAGGAAATCCGGATTCGCCGCCGACTCGCGGCTGCAGTCGACGACGAACGCCGGGCCGATGAAGCGCTCCGGCGGGATGCTGTCGGTCGCGTTGTTCGGCAGGTCCTTGCCGGAGATCCAGTGCACCGGCGCGTCGAAATGGGTGCCGGTGTGCTCGCCGCAGGAGAAGTTGTTCCAGTACCAGGCCGGCCCGCGCTCGTCGTAGCGCGAGACCTCTTCGATGCGGAACGGCCAGGCCTGGCCCATCTCGGGCGGCAGCGTGATCTGCGGAAACTCCGGCGAGAGGGTCTCGGTGAGATCGACGACCCGGATCTTTCCCGCGACCAGGCCCTGCGCGAGTTGTGCGAGGGCGCTCATGTCGAAAGCTCTCTTTCCAGCGCCTTCGGATTGTCGCGCCAGCGCGCCAGCCATTCCTGCGCGACGTCCCCGGGGTAGACGTCCTCGACGCCCTCCTGCAACGCCTTGACGATGGCGCCGGCGAGGCCCGCCGGCAGGAGCTTGGGCGGCGGCAGCAGCTGGTTCCATTCGTCGTCGATCGGTCCGGGGAAGACGTTGACCACGCGAACGCCGGCCGGACGCATCTCGGCGCGCAGGCATTGCGCGAGCGAGTAGGCGGCCGCCTTGGACGCGGAGAACGTGCCGTGGGCCGGGAAATTGGCGAGGGCGTAAATCGACAGCACGTTGACCCAGGCGACGGCGCTCGCCAGGCCGTCGGCGCCGCGCGAGCGCATCGCCGGACCGAATTCCTGGCCGAGCCGCAGCAGCCCGAAGTAGTTGACGTCCATCTCCGCCCGCGCCGTCTCGACGCCGGGGCGGTTGGAGATTCCGTAGGCGCGATGCAGCTCGGCATTGTTGACGAGGATGTCCACCTTGCCGCCGATCTCGCCCGCCACTTCCCGCACGTTCTTCGAGTCGGTGACGTCGAGGGGCAGGAGCGTCACCTGGGGCAGCGCCTTCAGCTCGTCGAAGCCGGCGAACTTCTTCCACGGCTCGGCGTAGCCCACCCAGATGAGATCGGCCTGCGCCTTCGCGAGTGAATGCACCAGGGATTGCCCAAGCCGCGTCTTGCCGTCGACGACGAGCACCTTGCGAAACTTCGGATCGCAGGTGAACTCGCGTAACTGCCGATCTTCTGCCATGCCCGCATTCTCCTCTGCCGGAAGCGCCAGCATCACGGCCTGTCCGGCGCGATCCAGCTTCACATCCACCGTTACCCGCGAAGGCGCCGGCGCCACCCGCTCGTGCAGGTGCGCCACCACGACCGGCCCGCAGTCGAGCCTCACGAGGCCGAGCCGCCAGGGCAGCCGCTCGCGGAAGAAAAGATCGTTGCTGTGATGAAGCAGCGTCGCCGAGAGCAGCTCGCCCCCCTGCGGCTGCGCGCGCCAGGGCAGCTCGATCGACAGGCACTTCTGGCACGCTTCACGCGGCGGATACTGCACGCTGCCGCACGCCGCGCATTGCTGGAGCTCGAAGCGTCCGAGCGCGGCCGCCGCCGTCAGGCCAAGCGCGATGCGGCTGCGCGCCGCCGGCGGCAGCGTCGGCAGCCGCGTGCGCAGCACCGGGTTCTTGCGTTTCGGCCGCTCTAGCACTGCACTCAGCTTCCCAAAATCGCGGCTCCCGAGCCGAGGCCGCGATCGAAATTGATCATGCCGAAGCCGCTGACCAGGCCGAGCTTCGCACCGATTTGCCTTCCTTCGGCCCTGCCGGTGAGCTGGCGCAGGGCCTCGACCAGCCCGAGCGAGCCGCCGGCGGCGCCCGCCTGGCCGACGGAGAGTTGTCCGCCGGAGGTGTTCAGCGGGAACGAGCCATCCCAGCCGAAGCTATGGCGGCGGATGAAGGCCGGGCCTTCGCCCTTGCCGCAGAAGCCCAGGTCCTCGATCTGCATGAGCGAGATCACCGGATAGTCGTCGTAGGTCTCGACGAAGTCCATGTCTTCCGGGCCGGCGCCGGCTTGCTCGTAGAGATCGGCGCGGTCGAGCGCCCAGCCGGCGCGCATCTGCACCGGGTCGGAGGCGAACGCGTTGTGGCGCTCGATAGTTCCGAGCAGCCGGCAGAATTTGACATCCAGCGAGCGGGCCCGGTCGACGCTCATGACGAGGAAAGCATCGGCGCCGGCGCAGGGCATCACGCAGTCGAAAAGGTGCAGGGGGTCGGCGATCGGCCGGGCCGCGAGATACTCCTCGGGCGTGAGCGGTTTCTTGAACAGCGCGTGCGGAAAGCGCAGCGCATTGGCCCTCTGCGCCACGCACAGCTTGCCGAAGTCCTCGCGCGTCGCGCCGTAGCTGCGCATGTAGTAGGCGGTGAGGAAGGCGAAGCTCGCGTTCGGCCCGCCGGCGCCGTAAGGATAGACGGCGTCGCGCGCGAACTGGCTGAAGTTGGCGAGCGTGAGGCGGAAGGAGTCGACATGGTTCGTATCGCCGGCGATGCAGGCCACCACCTCCGCATCGCCGGCCTGCACCGCGCGCGCCGCGCGCCGCAGCATCACGACACCGCTCGCGCCGCCGAAAGGCACGTGGTCGAGCCAGCGCGGCGAGAGGCCGAGATGCTGCGTGAGGCCGATGGCGCTGTCGGGCGCGAGGGTGAAGCTCGATACGGCGAGGCCGTCGAGCGCGTCCTTTCTCAGCCCGGATTGCTGGAGCAGGCCGGCGAGCGCTCGCGCCAGCCACCAGTGCGCCGCGCGGACCGAATATCGCACGTACGGTATGGTGACCGGTACCGCTACGGCGACTCCCTCGTAGCCGCGCCGGCTCATTGGCGGCGCTTGCGCGAGCGCAGGTCGAACGAGCGTTCCGGGGCGATGGCGAAATCGGCGAGGCGGGCCTTCTGCACCTTGTTGGTCGAGGTGACGGGCAGCTCGGCGAGGAAGGCGACGTGTCCCGGCGCCTTGAAATAAGCGAGCCGCTCGAGGCACCAGTCCTGGATAGAGAGCGCGGTGGCCTCGTCGCTCGCATGGCCCGGGTTCAGGACGACGCAGGCCAGCACTTCCTCCTCGCGCAGCTCGTCGGGCCGCGCGACGACGGCCGCCTGGCCGACCGCCGGGTGGCCGGCGAGCGCGGCCTCGACCTCCAGCGCGGCGATGTTCTCGCCAGAGCGGCGGATGATGTTCTTGCGCCGGTCGACAAAGTGCAGCGCGCCGTCCTCGCCGAGCCGCACGCAATCGCCGGTATGGAACCAGCCGTCGCGCCAGGCTTCGGCGGTCGCCGGCGCGTCCTTCAGATATCCCGAGAAGAAGCCGCGCCGCGAATCCCGGCCGCGGCTGCGCACCAGCAGCTCTCCGCTTGGCTCCTCTATGCGGAAATCGAGATCGTCAGGCGGAAAGCCGATGCAGCGCGTGCCGACGTGCCGCGGCTCCCGGCTCGCCGCGACGAGCGCGCCGCCGCCGGTCTCGGTCATCGCCCAGGCCTCGATCAGAGGGAAGCCGAAGCGCTGTTCGAACGCAGCATGGTCGGCGGGATTGGCGTTCGCGCCGTAGCCGAAGCGCACGTGATGGTTGCGCTCCTCCGGCGAAGGCGGCTGCTTCATGAGGATCGCCGGCATGACGCCGAGATAGTGGACGAGCGTCGCCCCGGAGCGCGACACGTCGCGCCACCAGGTGCGCGGGTGAAAGCGGTCGAGCTGAATGACGCAGCCGGCGGACAGGATCATCGCCGTGGTCGACACGGCGAGCGCGTTCATGTGGAAGAGCGGCAGCGGCGTGATCAGTCGCTCCTCGCCGAAGCGAAGCGCGCAGAGCCCGTCTTCCGCGAGGTAGCGGCGGCCGACGTTCAGGAAATAGAAGTTGCCGAGCAGGCAGCCTTTCGGCTTCCCGGTGGTGCCCGACGTATAGAGCAGCGCGCACTCTGAGGCGTCTCCCGGCCGCGGCGCGGCCGGCGGGTCGAACGCCTCGAGCAAGGAGGCGTCGATCACCAGGGCTGCCTCGCTGTGGCCGAGCACGTAGTCGATCTCGGCGGCGCGCGATTCGGGATTCAGCGGCACGACCGAAGCGCCGACGCGGTTGAGGGCGAGGAAGTGCAGCAGGAAGGCGGCGCAGTTCGGCAGCTTGAGGGCGACCCGATGGCCGCGGCCATAGCCGCGCCTCGCATAGCGCTGCGCGATGTCGTCGACGCGCTCGTACGCCTGCGCGTAGCTCAGCTCGACGTCCTCGGGCGGGACCTGCAGGAAAGGCTTGGCGCCATGCGCGCGGGCGGTTTGCTCGAACGCGGTAAAGACCGTCGTCACCGGGCAGGATGGTAAGATGCCGCGCGGCTGAACGACAACTGAAGGCACCACTCCGGAGGGGGAGAAATGAAGGCATTGCGCTTTGCGGCGGCGCTCGGCATCGCGTGCTCGGCGTCGGCATTCGCTGCGGATACGATCACGGCGACCCACGTCTTCCCGGCGTCGCTCGTCTATTCGCGCAGCTTCCTGGAGTTCGTGAAAAAGGCGAATGCCGCCGGCCAGGGGGTGTTCACGATCCAGGTGCGCGGCGGGCCGGAAGCGATCCC
>DASQYN010000319.1:0-3780 GCA_035639215.1 Burkholderiales bacterium | reverse complement strand
AACCGCTGTAGCTGGGTGTGCTCGACGCTGTGCCCGGACAGCGCCATCCGCGTGCGCTCCAACGGCGCGCCCGAGATCGACTACGACCACTGCAAGGGCTGCATGGTGTGCGTGGCCGTCTGTCCGCCGCACGCCATCGTCGCGATCCCCGAGCGCGAAGCGCAGGAGCAGGCGTCGTGAGAGAGCTCCTCACCGGCAATGCCGCGGCCGCGTGGGGCGCGCGCCTCGCTCGCGCCGACTACGTGCCCGCTTTTCCGATCACGCCCCAGACCGAGATCATCGAGCTGCTCGCGCAGTGGCTCGGCGCGGGCGAGATGCGCGGCAGGCTGGTGATGATGGAATCCGAGCACTCCATGGTCACGGCGGCGGCCGCCGCGGCGGCGACCGGCGTGCGCGTCTTCACCGCCACCTCGAGCCAGGGGCTGCTCTACGCGATGGAGATGCTCTTTGCGGTGAGCGGCTGGCGCGCGCCGTTCGTACTGGTGAACGTCTCGCGCGGCCTCGCGAGCCCGATCACGCTCGAGTCCGACCACAACGACGTGCTCGCCGCGCGCGATTCCGGTTTCCTGCAGATCCACTGCGCGACCTGCCAGGAGGTGCTCGACTCGGTGCTCATCGCCTACCGCCTGGGCGAAGACCCCCGTGTGCGCCTGCCGGCGATCGTGAACATGGACGGATTCACGCTCTCGTTCACGCGCGAGCCGGTCGCGCTGCCCGCGCCGGCGGAGGCGGAAGCTTTCCTCGGGCCGTTCGAGCCGGGCAACATCCGCTTCCGCGCGGGAAAGCCGGTCAGCCAGGCCGTGGCCGTCCTCGGCGGCTCGGCCTATTCGTATTTCCGCTACGAGACGCATCTCGCCGCGCTGCAGGCGCTCGCGGCGTACGACGAGATCTCGGCGGAGTTCGCGCGGCGCTTCGGCCGCAGGCACGAGGCAGTGGAGCGCTACCGCAGCGACGATGCCGAGATCGTGTTCCTCATGATCGGCGCCTTCGCCACCAAGGCGATGGAGGCGGTGGACCGGCTGCGCGAGGCGGGCGTGGCGGCGGGCCTGGTGCGCCCGCGGCTCATCCGGCCGTACCCGGCCGAGGCGCTGCGCCGCGCGCTGCTCGGCCACAAGGCGGTCGCGGTGATCGACCAGAACCTTTCTTCCGGAATGGGCGGCGTGCTCCAGTCGGAGCTCGCCGCGGCGCTCTACGGCCGCAAGGACGCGCCGCTCATCGCGAGCTTCGTCGCCGGGCTGGGCGGGCGCGACATCTCCCAGGAAGAGCTCTTCGAGATCGCCCGCGAGCTGCAAACCGCGGCCGCGCGCGGCGAAGCGCCCCCGCCGCGCCTGCTGTACACCGGCGAGGAACTGCGCCAGGTGCGCAGGCTCCAGGCGGTCGCTGCCGGAGGCCGCGAATGAGCATTCGCAGCATGCGGGACCTGCCGTCGACGCATCTCCTCGGCACCGGCACGCCGATGTGCGCCGGCTGCGGCGGCCTCGGCGGGCTGCACGAGCTCTACGATCTGCTCGGCGCCCGCACCGTCTTCGTCAACGCCGCCGGCTGCATGACCTTGCTCGCCGCCTACCCGTTCACCCCCTTCCGCGGCTCGTGGCTCTACACGTCGATGGCCTCCGCCCCGGCGGGAGCGCAGGGCGTGCGCGACGCGCTCGACATCCTCCTCGAGCAGGGCCGCATGAGCGCCGAAGAGGATCTCACCGCCGTCGTGCTCACCGGCGACGGCGCCGCCTACGGCATGGGGCTTTCCGCCACCTCCGCCGCCATCGAGCGCGGCCTGGACTTCATCTATTTCTGCTACGACAACGAGGGCTACGGCAACACCGGCCAGCAGACCTCCGGCGCCACCCCGCACGGCGCGCGCACCGCGGACAGCCGCGGCCATCCCGGCTTCAAGAAAGACCTGTTCGCCATCTGGGCCGCGCACCGGCCCGCGTACGCCGCGACCGTCATCGCCGCCGAGCCCCTCGACCTCGCGAAGAAGATCGAGCGCGCGAAAGCCCTGAAGGGCCCGCGCCTGATCCTTTCACTCGCTCCATGCCCGCCCGGCTGGGACTTCGATCCCGCCGACACCATCGATATCGGACGCCTCGCCGTCAAGACCGGCGTCTGGCCGCTCAAGGAATACCTCGACGGCAAGATCGTCCATACGCACGTCCCGCATCCCCGCCGCCCGGTGGAGGAGTACCTGAAAACGCAGGGCCGCTTCCGCCACCTCTTCGAGCCGCGGCGCAACGCCGCGTTGCTCGCGGAGATCCAGGCGCGCGTTGACGTCTATTGGGCGGGAGTTGCGGCGTAACCCACGCGGAAAGGAGATCCACCGTGACGAGCATTCAATTAAGCGTGCCCGAGCGAGACCTGCTGCAGAAGGTCCTCGCTTCCTACCTTTCAGAGCTGAGGCACGAAATCGCCGCGACCAAACGCGCCACGTCTCCTCTCCACGCGGAAGAGAAGCTCATCGACCAACTCAAGAGGAAATTGTCCGAACTGGCCTGACGCCTCGCGTCGAGCGCCGTGTAAGACCGCTTGGCGGAGCCGAAGCGCAACGGATCGCAAGAGAAATCGGTTTACGTCCGCGTTCGGCCAGAAGTGATCTTTGGGCTACGGACGGAACCCGTTTATAGGGGTTCCGGGTTGGCTTGGCTGAACCACGGTTCCTGCTGTAACCGCTGTCGTAAGGGGGTCTGCACGAAATCCGGCGCCCGCCAAACATACTCTGCCGCCTTTGCCTTGCCTTCGGGGGAAAGGCCCTGAAGGTGCTTGCAGGCCTTGTCAACCGAAAACGCCTTGCCTTTTTCCTTCTCGAAATTGCTCGGCAGGTCGGTCCAGACCACAACATCGACCATCTTCGCGCCAGCCCGAGTCCTGATCGCTTTTCGTGTCAGCTCGTCGCTGCCTTGGCCATGTGAACCATCAAGAAACATGAAGCCTAAATGGTGAAGAAGATCGAGCGCGCGAAAGCGCTGAAAGGCCCGCGCCTGATCCTTTCAGATCTTGCATACGTGCCGCACCCGCGCCGACCGGTAGAGGAGTACGTGAAGACCCAGATGCGCCTCAAAGGCAGACGCGATTCAGGACATTCCGAGAATGCGGCCTATTTCCGTGAGGTAGGGCGCATCTCGCCAGATCTCTCCCTCCATGGCCAGCCGGATCGAATGCAGGCTGTCGCGCACGCGCGAGTGCTTCGGCGCCGGGGATCGCAGCAGGCTCCTGATCGCCTCGATTTCTCTGCGCAATTTTCTTATGTCGGCTTCGTCGGGCTTCGCATCGGCGAGGTCTTTCTCGAGAGCGTCTACAAGCTTCGCTACCTGGTCGAGATCTACGCTTGCGGGCGTCTTCGGGGTGGAGGGCATTCGGTTCGTCGCGATGGAATGGATTGCGTGCTCAGTATCTGCGGCCAATCTTCACGGCCTTTGATGCCGCTCAAGCGCCGGCAGACGAGAAAGCATAGGCTGGACTTTAGGCGAGCGCGGCGGAGGTGAGTTCCTCCCTGGGCGGCGATGCCGGTTGTCCCTCGAGTGGGCCACGCCGGGTCCAGCCGTCAGCCGTGCCCGCCGAGCTTCTCCTGCTCCGACGCGATTCTGCACGCACGCCACCTCGAAGAATTTCCTATCCCTTTGTTCCGGGCAAGAGCGGACGGTCTTGCTCCAGCACGTGTGAGGCTCCCTATTTGCTAGAGACCGGCACGACGCGCGGCGACGGCGGCCAGCTGCCGCGCGCGACGGCGCGCGAGCCCTCGAAGACGAGCCAGCTCTGCGCGCCGTAATGCGGCAGCGGCCGCTC
>DASQYN010000318.1:0-7071 GCA_035639215.1 Burkholderiales bacterium | reverse complement strand
ACTCACGGCGCCGAGTTTTCGAGCCTGCTGCATCCCGACGACGTGCCGCGTATGCGGGAGGCGCTCGTGCGGGCGCTCAAGGGCCTCGACGCCGAGTACGAGCTCGACCTGCGCCTGCGCACGCGTGAAGGCGGCTGGAAGTGGCTGCACTGCCGCGGCCGCGTCACCGAGCGCGACGGCACCGGGCATGCGCGGCGCATGTCCGGCATGGTCGCCGACATCGACGCGAGGAAGCGCGCCGAGGACGCCGCCGCCGAGCGCGACCGCCGTTTCCGCGACGTGGCCGAGGTCTCCGGCGAGTACGTGTGGGAAGCCGACGGCGACTGGCGCTTCACCTATCTCTCGGAGCGCGCCGAGGCGGTGCTCGGCTATGCGCGCAGCGAGCTTCTCGGCCGCCGGCTGTGGGACTTCGTGCCGCTCGGCGAGGAACGCGTGATGCGCGACTGGTTCGCCGGCCACGGCGGCGAAGGGCGGTCGTTCCGCGAGCTCGTGCACCGCATGATGACCCGGGCGGGTGGGGTGATCTGGCAGTCGCTCTCGGGCGTGCCGCTCATGGACGCCTCGGGGCGCTGGGCCGGCTACCGCGGCACCGCGGCCGACGTCACGCCGCGCAAGAACGCCGAGGCGCGCATCGACCAGCTCGCGACGCGCGACTCGCTGACCGGCCTCGCCAATCGCAGCCTGCTTGCCGAGCGCGTCTCGCAGGCCATCGTGCGCGCTGCGCACGCGCGCGGCGAGCTCGCGCTCCTCGCCGTCGACCTCGACCGCTATCGCCTGGTGAACGAATCGCTCGGCCACACCGCCGGCGACGCGCTGCTGCGCGCCGTGGCGGAGCGGCTGCAGAACGCGCTGCGCCGCGAGGACACCCTCGCGCGCCTTGGCGGCGACGACTTCGCGCTGCTCTGGAACGGCGTGCGCTCGACCGAGGAGGCGGCGGCGCTCGCGCAGCGCCTCGTCTCCATCCTCGGCCGTCCTTTCACCATCGAGGGCACGACGCTCTATGTCGAGGCCTCGATCGGCATCGCGCTCTATCCGCGCGACGGGCGCGACTTCGGCGAGCTGCTGAAGAACGCCGACGCGGCGCTCTACCATGCCAAGACTACCGGGCGCGGCCGCTTCGCGTTCTTCGCGCCGGCGATGCGCGAGCAGGCGGTCGAGCAGCTGCGTCTCGAGAACGAGCTGAAGACCGCGCTCCTGAAGAGCGAGCTCTCGCTGCAATGGCATCCCGTGGTGCACGGCGGCCTCGCGCACGGCCGCGGCGAGGTGGTCGGCGCCGAGGCGCTGGTGCGCTGGCAGCATCCCTCGCGCGGCCTCGTCAGCCCGGAGACCTTCGTGCCGCTCGCCGAGGATTCGGGCCTCATCCGCGCGCTCGGCGACTGGACCCTCGAGCGCGCGCTCTCGCAGGCCGGCGCCTGGCGGCGCGAGCTGACCGCCGATCTCTGGATCGCGGTGAACGTCTCGGCCGCCGAGCTCGCCGAGGGTGACGCGTTCGTCGACAAGGTGAAGCGCGCGCTCGCCGCGAACGGCGTGCCCGGCGAGCGGCTGGAGCTCGAAGTGACCGAGCGGGTGCTGATGCCGCACCTCGACGAGAACCTGCGCACGCTGAAGCGCATTGCCGAGCTCGGCGTGCGCTTCTCCATCGACGACTTCGGCACCGGCTACTCGAGCCTCGCCTACCTGCGCACGCTGCCCATCCAGAAGCTGAAGATCGATCGCGCCTTCCTGCGCCACATCGAGACCGATCCGGCGAGCGAGGCCATCGCCCGCACCATCGCCACGCTCGCCGCCACGCTCGGTCTCTCGGTCGCCGCCGAAGGCATCGAGACCGCCGGCCAGCTCGACAGGCTCCTCACGCTCGGCTGCAGCGAGTGGCAGGGGCACCTCTTCAGCGCGCCGCTCGACGCTCCCGCCTTCGCCGCGCTCGTCTCGTCGGCGTCGCGCGCGGAGCGCAACCTGCGCACTTCGTAGTCCCGGCTATTTGATCGGCGTGTTCTGGTCCTGCACCATGAGCCATTCGCCGTCCCGGTTCTCGAAGACGAGCGTGAGGTAGCTCAGGCTCTGCTTGCCGTTTTCCCGGTAGTCGAGGTGCAGGACGGCGACGCCGATCGAAGGGCCTTCGTAGATCTCCACCGGCTTCGCCTGCAGCGTCCAGTTATGCACCGCGAACCAGCCGCGGTGCGCGTCGACGAACTCGGACTTGCTGCGCTTCAGCTGGCCGTCGGCGGTGATGAGGACGAGCGGGTCGGCCACCGTATCGGCGAGGCTCGCCAGGTCGCGCTTCTCGATCGCGAGCAGGTGGCGGCCGAGCGTTTCGTTGAAGTTGAGCTTCATTCCTTTCGGTTCATTCCTTGAGGATCAGCGCGGAGAGGATGAAGGAGATGATGCTGTAGAGGATCGCGGCGAGGATCGCCGGCCAGAGGCCCGCGACGTCGAAGCCGGGAACGAGCTTGGTCGCGCCGAGGAAGACGACGCCGTTGATGACGAAGATGAAGAGGCCGAGCGTCAGGACGGTGACGGGCAGCGTGAGCAGCACCAGGATCGGCCGCACCACGGCATTGGCGAGCCCGAGCACCAGCGCGCCGATGAGCGCGGCGCCGAAGCTCTGGACCGTTACCGAGGTCATCAGATAGGCGACGGCGAGCAGCGCCAGCGTGTTGACCAGCCAGACGACGATCAGCCTCACCGCGCGAAGCTTAGCGGCGGCGGCTCGCTATTCCCAGAGTCCGGCCGGCAGGGGCAGGCCGGCATAGTCCTTCTGGCCGAGCGGCGGCTGGGCGGCGATGCCGAAGCGCTCCAGCACGGCGACGATCTGGCGCGCGTGCTGGGCCGAGTGCCAGGTACAGCGCTCGAGGACGTGGTGCAGGGGCTGCACGCCGTAGTACGTCTTGACCGTTCCGCTCGCCGATTTGTCGGCCACGCGCGCCCACCAATCGGTCAGCCTTTTCTCGATTCGCGAGCCATAGGCGCGGATGTCGGCGGCGCTCCTGACCGCCTCCGGCGGCGGGGAGTTGTAGAACGAGGCGAGGTCGCCGTCGACTTCCTCGACCGCGCGCAGGAACGCCTCGGGGATCTGGTAGACGTGGTAGGCGAGGTCGCGGATGCTGCGGTCGCGGCCTTCGGTGGCGCGCTCGCGCATTCGCTCGGCCGGGATCTGCATCACGTGGGCCTGGGCGGCGCGCAGGACGTGCAGCCACTTCTCCATGAGCGCGGGCGCAGGCAGGCGCTCGAAGTCGACCTTGCGGCCGAGGAATCGCGAGACGTCGGCGAGCTCCTGCGCGAAGACGTACTCCTTGCCGCGCGCGACGACCGGCACGGTGCGCACGCCGAGCGCGCGCAGCTCCTCCATCGCCTCGGGACGCGCCGAGACATTCACCGATTCGTACTCGATGCCCAGGCCGGTGAGAAATTCCTTCACCCGCACGCAGCTGGAGCAGCCGGGACGCCAATACACGCGCAGCTCGTTCATGATGCGACCCTCACGCCTTTCACGTTGTACTTCTCGATCGCCCGGGCGACGAACCCCGAGCGCTTCACTTCCTCGGCGAACTCGCGCAGGTACTTCGCCGCCGCGGCGCGGCCCTTCGGCGCGCCCATCGCCTGCTGCACGCTCGTCACCTCGCCTTCGAGGATGCGCGAGCCGGAGAGCCGCGCCTGCTCCTCCACGAGCCTCGGCTTAAGGCCGGCAAGGGCGTCCAGCTTCTCGCGCACGAAGGTGTCGAACGAAGCGGGGATACCCGGTGTACGAATGATCTTGGCCTTTTTCAGCGTCCGCGTAAGAAACAGATCGTAAGCGCTGCGATCCGATACCGAAACGCGCACACCCTCGCGGTCGATGTCGGCAATGCTCTTGATCGGCGAGCCGAGGGGAACGAGGAACGTCACCGGAAGCTCGAGATAGGCCTGCGTGAACTCCACCTCCGCCGCCCGCTGCGGCTCGGCGCCGAGGAAGCCGACGTCGCACTGCGCGGCCTTCACCGCGTCGAAGAGCTTGCCCGCGGCGTCGAACCGGACGAACTCGAACGGCAGTCCGGCCTTCCTTGCCAGCTCACGGCCGAGGTCGGGTGCGATGCCGCGCGGCTCACCGTCCGGGCCGTCGCCCGAGACGATGAGGAAGTTGGAGTAGTTGATGCCGATGCGCAGCTTGCCGGAGGGCGCGAGATCTTTATTCATGGGCGCGCAGCATAGAACAGGTTGGTCATGCTTTTTATCTCCAGCAGCCGGAAATCGCGAAACCCCGCCTCGCGCACGAGCTTCTCCGTGCCGGCCGGGCCGAGACAGGTGCCGAGCCCCGGTCCGCCGCGCGCGAGCGACTGCGTCATGCAGTGGAAGAGGCTGAAGCCGTAGAACATGGTCGCCACCGGATTGCGGTTGTCCTCCACGCGGTCGGCGGCTTTGGGCTCGATGATGAACAGCACGCCTTCCGGTTTCACGATGCTCCGTATCTTTTGCAGGGTAGGAAGGGGAGCGGACAAGTCGTGCAGGCAGTCGCAGAGCGTGACGAGGTCGTACGGTCCGCCGCGCGCCTCGCCGACCTGGAAGTCGACCTTCACGCCTTCGCGCTTCGCCGCCTCGCGCGCCCGTTCGATCGATTCCGCGTGCACGTCGACGCCGCTGACATGGGCCTTCGGAAACGCCTTCGCCAGCGCGATGGCGACGCGGCCGGAGCCGCAGCCGAAGTCCAATGCCTTTCCACCCTGCCGGAGATCCTTGACCGTCTGCGGCAGCGTTTGCAGCCAGTAATCGACGAAGCGCGTTTCGTACTGTCCGCGGTTGATGAGATCGAGCGCGTGCACGCAGTCGGCGCCGAACTCCTCGAAAGGCACGCCGCCGCCTTGCGCGAACGCCTGCGCGACCTTCGGCGCCTGGCGAAGCAGCGACGGCACCATCTCGAACATGCCGCCGACGAAATGGTCGGTGCCGTCGGAGGCGACGAAGTAGGCCATCTCCTCGGAAAGGGTGTACGTCCCTGATTGCGGGTCGTAGTCGAGGTAGCCCGCCGCGGCCATGCCTTTGAGCCATTCCTCGACGTAGCGGGGCTCGAGTCCCGAGGCGCGCACCACGTCTTCGGCCCGCAGCGGGCCCTTGCCCTGCATCGCGCGGAAGAGGCCGGCACGAGTGCCGACGAAGGCCATGCCGGCGGTCATGGCGCCCGCCATGTCGCGGAACACCTTGTCGAGCGCGGCCTTGCTCTTCTCGCGGTCCATCGTTTTATTATCGCGCCATGATCCGACCGCAAGCCATCACGCTCGAGGGGCACGGGGTGCGCCTCGAGCCGCTCGTGCGCGAGCATCACGACGCCCTGCAGGCCGCTGCAGCGGACGGCAGGCTCTGGGAGCTCTGGTTCACCTCCGTGCCGAGGCCGGAGGAGACGCAAGCCTATATCTCCGCAGCGCACGGCGGACAGGAGGCGGGGCACATGCTGTCCTTCGCCGTGCGCGAGCTCTCCAAAGGCGAGATCGTCGGCTCGACCCGCTACCACGACATCGTCGCTGCGGCAGATCGCGTCGAGATCGGCTACACCTGGTATGCGAAGCGCTGGCAGAAGACGCACGTCAACAGCGCCTGCAAGCTGCTCCTGCTCGAGCACGCCTTCGAGACGCTCGGCTGCAAGGTGGTCGGCTTTCGCACCGACAACTTCAACTTCGCCTCGCAGCGGGCGATCGCCGCGCTCGGCGCGAAGCTCGACGGCGTGATCCGCCACCACCAGCTGCGCCGCGACGGCACGGTGCGCGACAGCCACATCTTCAGCATCCTTGCCCACGAGTGGCCCGACGTGAAGCGCCACCTGGAAAGGCGAATTCGGGGACGGAGCCCGAACTCCGGCGATGCATAGCTGTCAGGACAATCTGAATTGAGTCGCCCCGCGAAGGCGGGGGTCCAGTTTCTGAAAGACATGGGTTCCCGCCTTCGCGGGAACGACGATTCAGGTTCCCTAGGAGTTCGGGCTCCGTCCCCGAATTCGGAATAGCGGTCGTGGCGCAGTGTTCGCCCGTCACCACCACGGAGGTTCCCATGAATCGATTGTTTTCGGTCTTCTTCGCCTGTGTATCAGCAAGTGCACTCGCCCAGCAGAGCGACATGTCCTTCTTCGTCACCAGCATCGGCTCAGGCAAAGGAGCGGACCTCGGCGGTTTGGCAGGCGCCGACAAGCATTGCCAGCAGCTCGCCCAAGCGGTCGGCGCCGGCGGCAAGACATGGCACGCGTATCTCAGCACGCAGGGCGACAAGGCGGTCAACGCGCGCGACCGGATCGGCGCGGGCCCATGGCGCAACGCGAAGGGCGTGGTGATCGCCACGAGCGTGGACGACCTTCACTCGGCCGACAACAAGCTGAACAAGCAGACTGCGCTCACCGAGAAGGGAGCGATGGTCAACGGCCGCGGCGATACGCCGAACATGCACGACATCCTCACCGGCTCGCAGCCCGACGGGCGCGCCTTCGCGGCGGGCGAAGACCGCACCTGCGGCAACTGGACAAAGAGCGGTGAAGGCAGCGCGATGCTTGGCCACCACGACCGCATGGGCCTGCGCGACGACGACGCCTCGAAGAGCTGGAACTCCTCGCACCCGTCGCGCGGCTGCAGCCAGGACGCCCTGAAAAGCACCGGCGGCAATGGCCTGTTCTACTGCTTCGCTGCCCAGTGAGGCTTGAAATTTGCTGAACGCCCGGGGTGCTTTCCCTGCGCCCCGAGCATGTCAAGCGCTACAAGGACATAGCGCGGCTCTTCTTCAAGTACGGCCGCGGCGACTGGGTGCGCCGCGCCGGGCTGAACGATCTCCTGCCCGACGAGCCGCGCGAGACGCTCGCCGGGCGGCCCGAGGCGCGCGAGCTCGCCGACGACGTCGAAAAGCTCGGCCCGACCTTCATCAAGCTCGCGCAGCTCCTGTCGACGCGGCCCGACATCATTCCTTCGGCTTATGCCGAGTCGCTCGCCAGGCTGCAGGACGACGTCGAGCCGATCCCGTTTTCGACGGTGGAGAAGATCCTCGCCGAGGAGCTCGGCGAGAGCCTCGCCACCGCGTTCTCGTTCATCGACGCAAGGCCGCTCGCCGCGGCGTCGATCGCGCAGG
>DASQYN010000317.1:0-3512 GCA_035639215.1 Burkholderiales bacterium | reverse complement strand
GCATTGGCGATCGGCCCGGCCAGCGAGACCTGGCCGAAAAGGAGCAGCGCCGCCGGCGCCAGGCCGACGGTCACGGCCCATTGCACGCGCGCCCACTGCAGCACGCGCGTCTCGGGCCCGCTCCAACCGACGGCAACGTAGAAAATCAGCATCACCGCGCCGAAGGAAAGCCACAGCCCCGGCGAGAGCGGCGCCCACGGATCCATGGCCACGATGACCGCGAGGGCGAGCGCGAGGGTGCGCCACGGCGAGGCGATCCGCCCCGCCCACAGCGCGAGCGCGAACACGGTCACCATCCAGAAGGTGCGCTGCGCCGGCACGCCGTAGCCGGCGAGAAGCGTGTAACCGAGCGCGGCCAAAATCGCGGCGAGCGCCGCCGCCTTCCGCGCCGGCACCCGCAGCGAAAGCCTCGGCAGCCGGCGCCAGAAGGCGGCGGCGAGCCACGCGGCGAGGCCCGACACCAGGGTCACGTGCAGGCCCGAGATGCTCATCAGGTGCGTGACGCCGGTGCGGTTGAAGAGCTGCCATTCCTCGCGCGAGATCGCGCGCTGGTCGCCGACCGCGAGCGCAGCGAGGATGCCCTCGGCCGGCGTCGTCCCGAGCACCGACAGAAAGCGCTCGCGAACAGATTCGCGAGTTCTTTCTATGAAATCGATCGCTCCGCTGCGCGAGCCAAGGAGCGTCTGCGCGCCCGGCCGCACATAGCCGGTAGCGCCGATGCCGCGCTCGAGGAGCCACGCCTCGTAATCGAAGCCGTGCGGATTGACGAGGCCGTGCGGGCGATGCAGGCGCACGGTGAACGACCAGCGCTCGCCCGGGTGCACCGCCTGCGCGGTGTCGTACCAGTTGAGCACGATCCTCCGCGGCAGGGGCGCTTCGCTCGATTCCACCTCGAAGTCGAAGCGGATGCTGCGCTCGCCGGCCGCCGGCAGTCCGGCAACGACACCGGTCACCGCGACATCCCGGCCTTCGAGCGCCGGCGGCAGCCAGGCCGCCAGGCGCGACTCGGCGCAAGCGGCCGCCCAGAAGAACCCGGCGGCGAACGCCGCCGGCAGCCATAGCACGCGCCAGCGAAGCGCCGCAGCGGCGACGGGGACGATCGCCCAAGCCCAGGCGAGCGCCGGAAGCGTCGCCTGCATCTGCAGCAGGGCCGCGCCGGCGGCAAAGGCGAAGGCCGCGTACGTCATCTACAATGCAACGCGCCGCCGGCGTTGCGGCTGACCGTGCCGCGCAAGCTCTTTCGCAAATACCTGCCGAGTCCCGAAGCCGTGCTCGCCAAGCCCTGGTGCGCGCCGTTCCGGCCGTATCTATCGCACCCGAACCTCTGGCATCTCAACCGGCACTCGGTCGCCGGGGCAGTGGCGATCGGGCTCTTCGCCGGTCTGATTCCCGGGCCGTTCCAGATGCTGGGGGCGCTGCTCCTTGCCATACCGCTTCGGCGCAACATCCCGGTAGCGCTGGTGGTCACCTTCTACACGAATCCCCTCACCATCGTGCCGCTTTACGTCCTTGCCTACGGATACGGCAGGCTCCTGATGGGCGGGCGCTGGAACGGCGAGGTCGTGCCGTTCGAATGGGACTGGAGCGACTTCGTCGCCTCGCTCGAGGGGCTGTGGCACTGGGCGCTCAGCCTCGGCAAGCCGCTCGCCCTCGGGCTGGTCGCGCTCGCGGTCACCTTGGCGGTGATCGGCTACTTCGCGGTCGATCTGGCGTGGCGCGCTCATGTGCGGGCGTCATGGCGACATCGCGCCCGGCGGCGGACGAAATGAGCGAATCGCCTACGCGGAAACCGTAGCGCGGACGGCGTTTGCCCGCGCCGAGTATTCGATCTTCCCGTTCGGACCGCGTGGGAGCGACTCATGGACCGTGCGCTTCAGCCGCCGAAGCTGAGCTTCCGTCATGGCGTTTATGATCTTGGTGGTGGGGCTGTAGCCGGGCGTCTGCGCGTCCCAGAAATCCTCGAAATCCGCGTAGGCGAGCGTGACCTCGACGCTCTTCGCTTCGACGCGGTGCAGGCCGGCGTGAGCAAACAGGGAACGAAGAGCTTCCAGGCTCGAGTGCGCGCTGCCCGGGATGGCGGGCACATCGGTTCCGAGAGCCCGCAGACTGCGGCGCAGCGGCCCGCTCGGCGAGAGCTCGGCGGTGAAATCCCAGACGTAGCCGGCCACCACGCCGCCCGCGCGGGTCACGCGCCGCATTTCCTGCAAGGCGCGCACCGGTTGCGCAAGGAAGTTGAGCACCAGCGCGGCGACGGCGACATCGAACGAAGCGTCGGCGAAGGGCAGCGCCATGGCGTCCGCCTGCTGGAACTCCGCCCGCCGCCCCGCCGGGCCTTGCGCTGCTTGCTCGACCTGCGCGCGCGAGGTATCGACGCCCACGATCGAAAGGGGATCGCACAGGGCGAGCAGCGCTTCGACGAGGATGCCCGTGCCGCACCCTACGTCGAGCCATTGGGCGCGCCGAGGAGGCGCGATCCATTGCAGGAAGCGCGGCGCCACGGCCCGGCTCCAGCGCCCCATGAAGCGCTCGTAAGCCGCCGAGTCGGTGAAGTCGACGCGGGCGTCCGCCATGTCACTGCGCCTTCAGGCCGGCCTTCTTCGCAAGCGCGGCGTTCGAGACGAACTCCTCGTCGACGTAGCGCTTGAACTCGTCGGCGTTCATGGGCATCGGATCGACGCCGAGGCTCGCGAGCTTGTCGCGCAAGGCGGGCGTCTGTAGCGCGGCGAGCGTCTCGCGATTCAGCCTGTCGACGATCTCGCGAGACGTCCGGGCCGGCGCGAAAAGGCCGAACCAGATCGGATAGTCGGCATCGGCATAACCCGCCTCCCGCAGTGTCGGTACGTCCGGCAGCGCCGGCGAGCGCGTCGCGCCATTCACCGCGAGCGCGGCCAGCTTCGCGTCGCGGACGTGCGGCAGGACAAGCGCCACCGGCCCGAAGAAGAAATCGACGCGTCCGGCCAGCACGTCGAGCATCGCCTCGGCGCCGCCCTTGAAAGGAACATGCACGACGTCGATACCCGCGGCGGAGGCGAAGCGCTCGGCGCTCAAGTGCGTCGCCGTGCCGATGCCCACCGATGAGAAGTTGAGCTGCCCCGGATACGCTTTCGCCGCGCTAACGAGCGCCTGCACCGAGCGCAGCCGCTTCGCCGGCGAGACGACGAGCACGCTCGGCGAAGTGCCCACCGGTGCGACGGGAACCAAATCGCGAGCCGGATCGTACGGCAACGACTTGTAAAGCGTCGGGGCGATTGTGTGAGCGGCGCCGTTGGCTAGCAGCGTATATCCGTCCGGCTGCGCCTTCGCCACTGCCGCCGTGCCGATGGTGCCGCCGGCGCCGACGCGGTTTTCGACGACGATCGGCTGGCCGAGGCGCAGCGAAAGCTGCTCGAGGACGAGGCGATGGACGATGTCCGTCGAGCTTCCCGCGCCGACCGGCACGATGGCATGCAAGGGCTTGCTCGGCCAGCTCTCGGCGTGCGCCAGGCCGGCAAGCAACGAGAGCGCGAGGAAGA
>DASQYN010000316.1:0-2847 GCA_035639215.1 Burkholderiales bacterium | reverse complement strand
GTGACCGCGCTCGCGACCAACACCGCCTTCGGCGAGGTCTTCAACGCGTTTGTCGACCATGTGAACACCACCGGCAAGGGCAAGGTGCAGATCCGCCTCATCGGCGGGCCGGAAGCCATGCCGCCCTTCGAGGTGGGCGGCGCGCTGCAATCGGGCGTGGTCGACATCGCCCATCTGCCCGGCAACTACTACGAGAAGCTGGTTCCGGCGGCCACGGCGGTCGGCCTGATCGAGCGCGACATGCCCGAGCTGCGCCGGAACGGCGGCTACGCCGAGCTCGAGCGCCTGCATGAGAGCGGGATGAATACGCACGTCCTCGCGCTCTGGGGCTACGGAATCCAGTTCCATTTCTATACCACCAAGCCGGTGAGCCATGCCGACCTGGCCGGTTTCAAGATCCGCGTCGCGCCGGGATTCCAGGAAGTGGTGCGCGCCCTGGGCGGGACGAGCGTGCAGACCGCCCCCGGCGAGGTCTATACCGCGCTCGAGCGCGGGGTCATCGACGGCTATACCTGGCCGCTCTGGGGCGTGCTCGACCTCGGCTGGCAGAAGGTCACGAAATACCGCGTCGATCCCGGCTGGCGCACCGTGGCGATCGGCGTGCTCATGAACATGGACCGCTATAAGCGCCTCGACGCCGGCCAGCGCAAGGTGCTCGACGATGCGGCCCTCTGGTTCGAGGACTACACCGCGAAGCTGATCGCGCGGCGCAACGCCGAGGAGAGCGACAAGCAGGCGGGCGCCGGCATCAAGACGATCGCGCTAGGCGGCGCCGACGCGAAGAAGCTCCTGGAGGCCTCGCGCGAGGCCGGCTGGGCGGCGATCGCCGCCAAGGCGCCGCAGGAGGCGCCGAAGCTGCGCCAGCTCTTCGCGCGCTAGCCGTTTCGTTGAAGACGCTCGGCCGCTGCTTCGACGGCCTGCTGACCGCTTTCGGCTGGCTGGCCGGGGCGATCGCCGTGCTGATCGGCGCCGGCGTGTCGCTCGACGTGCTGATGCGCTACTTCGGCTCGCCCGGCCTGCCGTGGATGCTCGAGGCCTCCGAGTACGGCCTGTACCTGATGACCTTCTTCGGCGCGCCCTGGGCGCTGCGCGAAAAGGCGCATGTCAGCATCGACATCGCCGTCGAGTCCCTGCCGCCGAGGCTGCGCGCCGCGGCGGCGATCCTCACCGACGTCGTCGGCCTTGCCATCTGCGCGGTGCTCGCCTTCTACGCGCTCGTCATCGCGCACGCCTCGTGGGCGCGCGGCGCCATGGTCTACAAGGAGCTGGTGTTCCCGGACTGGTGGCTGCTCGCCCTGCTGCCGGTATCGTTCGCGCTCACCGCCGTCGAGTTCGTGCGCCGGCTCGTGAAGAGCATCTAGATGTCCTGGCCGGTCGCGCTCGTCCTGCTGCTCGGCTCGCTGCTCTTCATGATGGCGCTCGGCATGCCGGTGGTGTTCGCCTTCTTCGGCGTCAACCTGCTCGGCGCGCTGATCTTCCTTGGCGGCGGCGCCGGCGTCGAGCAGCTGGTGCGCAACGTCTCGTCCTCGGTCGCCAGCTTCGCGCTGGTGCCGATCCCGCTCTTCATCTTCATGGGCGAGATGATGTTCCACAGCGGCATGGCCCACAAGGCGATCGACGCCATCGACCGCCTGATCTACCGCATCCCCGGCCGGCTCTCGATCGTCGCGGTGATCGGCGGCACCGTCTTCGCCGCGCTCTCGGGATCGACCATGGCGAACACCGCGATGCTCGGCTCGACGCTGCTCCCCGAGATGCGCCGGCGCGGCTACGACCGCACCATCGCCATGGGGCCGATCCTCGGCACCGGCGGCATCGCCATGCTGATCCCGCCCTCGGGCCTCGCCGTGCTGCTCGCGAGCCTCGCCAGGATTCCGATCGCCGACCTGCTGATCGCCGGCATCGTCCCGGGCCTGATCTTCGCCGCGCTCTTCTTCGCCTATATCGTCGCGCGCTGCACCGCGAACCCGCGGCTCGCGCCGAGCGAGCAGCGCGCCGCCGAGCCCCTCGCCGCGCGGCTGCGGCCGTTCCTCGTGTATGTCGTGCCGCTCCTCTCGATCTTCGTCGTCGTGGTGGGCGGCATCCTCGCCGGCGTGGCGACGCCTTCCGAATCCGCCGCGCTCGGCAGCGTCGCCGCGGTGATCGCCGCGGCGGCGTACCGGCGCCTCACCTGGAAGAGCTTCCTCATAGCGACGCGCGAGACGGCGAAGATCAGCGTCATGATCTTCTTCATCGCCTCGGCGTCGCTCACCTTCGCGCAAATCCTCGCCTTCTCCGGCGCGACGCAGGGGCTGCTCGAGCAGCTGCGCGGCCTGCACCTCGGCCCGACCCAGCTCGTCGCCGGGATGCTGCTGATCCTGCTTTTCATGGGCTGCTTCCTCGACCAGCTCTCGATGATGCTGATCACCCTCCCCTTCTTCATGCCGCTCGCCCAGCTCCTCGGCCTCGACCTCGTCTGGTTCGGCATGATGATGCTCCTCGTCCTCGAGATCAGCTTCACCACCCCGCCCTTCGGCATGCTGCTCTTCGTCATGAAGGGCGTCGCGCCCGACGTGACGATGCGCGACATCTACCTCGCCGCCGCCCCCTTCATCGCCCTCGAGCTCCTGGGGCTCGCCCTGATGTTCGTCTACCCCCCGCTCGTCACCTGGCTGCCCGCGCTGCTGCACTAGCGTGGCGTTCGCGCTTGGGGACGGAGCCCGAATCTTCTTGGTTCTGCTTTTCTGGGTCCTGACCCCGAATTTCTAGCGCGCAGCCGTCGGCGGAATGCTCGACACGCGTTTGATCGCTTCACCCAACCGCGCACGAACGCCGAGCTGCGATGAGCGGTAAGGATCAGCCTATCGA
>DASQYN010000315.1:0-2272 GCA_035639215.1 Burkholderiales bacterium | reverse complement strand
GCGTAGCCGAAAGGCGGTGTGAGGAACGACGTCTGCAGGTCGAGCGCGAAGAGCGCCGCGAGCCAGCACGCGGCGAGCTGCGCGTTGCCTAGCCCGGCGCCCGCGCCGCCGGCGAGCAGCGCCGCCGTTAACGCCGGCAGGGCGATCACCAGGATCTCCAGCCAGTCGAGGAAGAAGCCGAGCAGGAAGACGAGGGCGAGCGCGGCGAGGAGGGCGGCGCGGCCCTGCGTGCCGAACAGAGCAATCGCCGCCACGATCGCCTGCTGGCCGCCGACCAGGCGGAAGACCAGCGCGAACACGCTCGCGCCGATGTAGATGAAAAAGATCATCGCGCTCACCAGCGCGGTGCGCCGGATCGCCGCGTCGAGGCCTCTCCAGGAAAGCCGCCCGCGCAGCGCCGCCGCGAGCGCTGCGCCCGACGCCCCGAGCGCCGCGGCCTCGGAAAGCGTCGCCAGGCCGAGCGCCACGACGAGCACCAGCGCCGTCATCAGGAGGGCGGGCAGCGCCGCATCGAGCAATGAAACGGCGGCCGGCATGGCGCGTGCGCCGGCCGGAGCGGTGGCGATGACATAGGCGAGGTAGAGCAGGAGGAGCAGCCCGAGCGGCAGCAGCATGGCGAGGAAGAGCGCCGGCACCTGCACGCCGAGCGAGTCGGCGACGAAGAACAGCATGATCCCGGGCGGCGCCACCACGCCGAGCGTCCCCGCCGCCGCCACCAGCCCGGCGGCCTGCGGCGCGGGATAGCCGTGCTTCTCGAGCGAAGGCAGCGCATAGAGCGCGAGCGCCCCGGTGGCGGCGCCCACCATGCCGGCGGCCGGCGCCTGGATCGCCGCGACGGCGAGCGTCGCCGCCGCATGAGCGCCGCGCATGCGGCCGAGTAGGCGCGCCACGCCCGCGAGCAGGTCCTCGGCGAGGCGCGACTCGTGCAGCAGCGCGCCCATGAAGAGCAGCATCGGCACGGCGGCGAAGAGAATCTCGTCGCGGTCGGCGAGCGTGCCGTAGAGGCGATGGAAGATCGCGCCCGCCTCCTCGAGGCGCACCAGGCCGGCGGCCATGCCGAGCGCGGCGAAGAGGAAGGCCACGGCGACGAGCGCGACGGCGACCGGCAGCCCGAGCAGCAGCGTCGCGGCGAGCGCCGCGAGCATGGCCGCGGGCAGGGCATGGCTCATTCGTCGCGAAGGCGTTGCACGTCTCGCACCGCCCCCGCCAGCGCCGCGGCGAGGAGCAGCAGGAAGCCGAGCGGCACCGAGGCGCGCACCAGCCACTGGAGCGGCAGCTCCGTGTCGCTCCAGCGCTCGCCCTGCTGCCAGGAGAGCAGGGCCGAGCGTGCGCCGTCGGCGATGACGATCAGGCAGAGCGGGCGCGAGCACGAGCAGCGTGCCGCCGAGGGCGATCGCCGCTCGCGTCCTGGCGCGCCAGCGCCGGCTCAGCAGATCGAGCCGCACATGCGCCTGCGCGACCTGCGCGAAGCCCAGCGTCGTCATCGTGAGGACGAAGAAGAGCGAGGTCGGCGCGTCCTCGAAGGGCGAGTTGCCTAGGCCGAGCCAGCGGCACACCGGCGCCGCCGCGGCGAGGACCACCATCCAGCAGGCAGGCGCGGGCGGCGAATAGGCCCGCGCGCTCGACCGCTTTCTCGAGGCCTTGGCTCATCACCCGTGTGCTACTCTCGCCTCCCTTTGGCCATTCTCGCCTGCATTGTCGCCGCCACGCTGGTCGGCGGCATCCTCAGCGTGGCGGCAGCGGCGCTCTTCGCGCTGCGTGCGCGCGAGGCCGACGTCCCCATGCTGGTGAGCTTCGCGATCGGCACCCTGCTCGCCGCCGCGCTGCTCGAGATCCTGCCGCACGCGCTCGAGACCGCGCCGCGGCCCGGCCTCGTGACCGCCACGCTGCTCGGCGGCATCCTCGCCTTCTTCATGCTGGAGAAGCTGCTGCTCTGGCGCCATGCCCACGAGGGGCACGGTCATGCCGAGGGGCGCATCGCGCTGATGGTGATCGTCGGCGACAGCTTCCACAACCTGGTGGACGGCGTGATCATCGCCGGCGCCTTTCTCGCGAACGTCGAGCTCGGCGTGGTGACCGCGCTCGCCATCATCGCGCACGAGGTGCCGCAGGAGGTGGGCGACTTCCTGGTGCTGCTGCATTCGGGCTACAGCAAGCGGCAGGCTTTCTTCTACAACCTTATCGCCAGCGCCGCGATGCTGGTCGGCGGCACGGCGGCGTACTTCGCCCTGCAGGGGCTGCGCGAGTCGATCGCGCCGCTGCTCGGCGGCAT
>DASQYN010000314.1:0-5267 GCA_035639215.1 Burkholderiales bacterium | reverse complement strand
CTCTATCCGTCGCCGAAGCCGAGCCACAGCACGGTGATCGGGATGAGCGCCGATTTCGGCAGCGGATAGAGCGCTTCCACCAGCGGCCCGACGAACGCGTCGACCGAGCGCCACCACGCCATGGCGATGCCGAGCGCCGCGCCGACCACGACGGCGAGCGCGAGCCCGGCCGCGCCGCGGTAGAGCGAGGCCGCGCCGTTCGCCCAGAAGTCGCCATCGCGCGCGAGCTGCCAGCCGGCCTTCAGCACGTCGGCGAGCGAGGGCAGCAGGTCGCGCGAGACGAGCCCGAGCTGCACTAGCGCTTGCCAGAGGAGCGCGAGCAGGAGGAGCGGGAGATACTTCATTGAGCCTTGAGCGCCTCTTCGCGCACCAGCGACCAGATTTCGTCGACCTTCGCGCCGAAGGCGCTCGAGCGCACAAGGTGCCGGTCGGCCTTGTCGAGCTCGATCGGCACGATCGCCTTCACCCGCCCGGGGCGCGCCGACATGACCACCACGCGCTGCGCGAGCAGCACCGCCTCCTGCACGTCGTGGGTGACGAAGAGCACCGTCTTTCGCGTGCGCTGCCAGATGGCGAGCAGCTCCGCCTGCATGAGGCTGCGGGTCTGCGCGTCGAGCGCGCCGAAGGGCTCGTCCATGAGCAGCATCTTCGGCTCGACGGCGAGCGTGCGCGCGAGCGCGGCGCGCTGCTTCATGCCGCCCGAGAGCTGCGACGGATAGCTCTCCTCGAAGCCCTTGAGGCCGACCAGGTCGATGTAGCTCTGCGCGCGGCGCTCCTGCTCGGCGCGGCCGAGGCCCATCTTCTCCAGCCCGTAGCGAACGTTCGCCCGCACCGTCTTCCACGGGAAGAGCGCGAAATGCTGGAAGACGATGCCGCGGTCGGGGCCCGGCGCGCCGACCGGCGCGCCCTCGATGCGGATCGCGCCCTTCTCCACCGGCAGGAAGCCGCCGATCAGGTAGAGCAGCGTCGACTTGCCGCAGCCCGAAGGCCCGAGCAGCGCGACGAACTCCTGCGGCGCGATCTCCAGCGACACCTCTTCCAGCGCGAGCACGACGCGGCCGCGCGCCGGCCGGTATCGGTGCGACACGCTTTCGACGACGATCTGCTGCTTGACAGAGGCGGCCCTGGAATCGAACATGAACATGTTCACCGTAATCGTATTGCACGGCCTCCCTTGGCGTCCAGAAAGGTAGCACTCGTCACCGGTGCCGCGACCGGGATCGGCAGAAGCGCCGTCCTCGCGCTCGCCCGCGCAGGATACGACGTCGCGGTCAACTATGCCTCGAGCGAGAAGGCGGCGCGCGAGACCGCCGCGGAAGCCGAGAAGCTCGGGGCGAAGACGCTGCTCGTGCGTTGCGACGTCGCCGACGAAGCGGGTGTTCGCGCAATGCTTTCCAAAGTCCGGGAATCCTTCGGAAAACTGAACGTCCTGGTCAACAACGCCGGCACCACCGCTTCCTGGAAGCCGAAGGACCTCGAGACGCTCTCGCTCGAGGAATGGGACCGCGTCTTCGCCGTCAACGTGCGCGGCCTTTTCCAGGTGACTCGCGCCGCCGTTCCCATGCTCAGGGAAGCGAAGGGTTGCGTGGTCAATACCGCGTCGATCGTCGGCCTTCGCCCCGGCCCGCAGCCCCTGCCCTACGCCGCAAGCAAGGCCGCGGTCGTCAACCTGACCAAGACACTCGCCTGGAACCTCGGCCCCGAGATCCGCGTCAACGCGGTAGCGCCCGGCTGGATGGAAGGCGACTGGATGAAGCGCATGCTGAAGGACAAGTACGAGGACTTGATGGGCAAGCGCGCGAAGGCGACGCCGCTCAAGCGCGTCGTCACCGCCGACGACGTCGCCGAGACCATGATGAGCCTGATCGAATCGAACCGCTTCGTGACCGGAGAAGTGATCGTCATCGACGGCGGCTTCACCGCCTCGACTTAGAGAAAATGGTGACAGTCACCATTTAGCCGCATGCCACTTCCTGGTGTAGTCCCCTTCCCCCCCGAGTTCGCGCGCCGCTACCGCGAGAAGGGCTACTGGCGCGACCAGAGCCTCGCCGAGGAGTTTTCCGCCGTTTTCGAGAAATACGGGAACCGGGTGGCGTTGATCGACGGCCATCGGCAATACAGCTACGCCGACATCGATCGCCTGACCGACAACCTGGCGCTGAACCTGCTCGAGCTCGGCCTGCGGCCGCTCGACCGCGTCGTGCCGACGCTGCCGAACACCGCCGAGTTCGTCCTGCTCTACTTCGCGCTGCAGAAGATCGGCGCGATCCCGATCGCCGCGCTCGCCACGCACCGCTTCGCCGAGATCAACCAGTTCGTGGCGCTCTCGGGCGCGAGCACCTGCGTCTATCCCGAGCGCCAGGGCGACTTCGAGTTCGAGCCGATGATCCGGCGCGTCAAGGAGGCGAACCGCTCGCTGCGCTTCTGCATTCCGCTGGGGCAGCTGAAAGACCTGATCGCCGTGCCGGCCAGGCTGCCCCGTTCGCGGCTGGGCGAAATCAGAATCGAGCCGACCGATCCTTGCATCTTCCAGCTCTCCGGCGGCACGACCGGTATCCCGAAGCTCATCCCGCGCACGCACAACGACTACGCCTACAACTCCAAGACCGCGGCGCCGGTGTGCGGGGTCACGGCCGATTCGATCCTGCTGCTCGCCTTGCCGATCGCCCATAACCTGCCGCTCGCCTGCCCCGGCATCCAGGGCTATTTCTTCCAGGGCGGGAAGGTCGTGCTCTCGCCCACCACCCGGCCGGAAGAAATATTTCGCCTGGTGGAAAGGCACAAGGCGACGCACATCAAGGTGGTTCCGGCGCTGCTCATCCGCCTGATCAACGATCCGTCGATCGGCCGGTTCGATCTCTCTTCGCTGAGGATCATCCAAAGCGGCGGCCAGCGTATGCAGCCCGAGGTGCGGCTGAAGACGCGCGAGCTCATCCCGAGCGCCTTCGTGCAGGAGAACTTCGGCATGTCGGAAGGCATGCTCTTCTTCGTGCGCCTCGACGATCCGCAGGAGGTGAAGCTCGAGACCTGCGGCCGCCCGATCTGCCCCGACGACGAAGTCAAGCTCCTCGACGAGGAAGACCGCGAGGTGCCGGAAGGCGAAACGGGTGAGCTCACCTGCCGTGGGCCCTACACGCTGCGCGGCTACTACGGCGTTCCCGAGTACAACGCGCGCCAGTTCACGCGCGACGGGTTCTACCGCTCCGGAGACCTGATGCGCCGGCATCCTTCGGGCAACTATGTGGTCGAGGGAAGAAAGAAGGACCTCATCAACCGCGGCGGCGAGAAGATCAGCTGCGAGGAGGTCGAGAACCTGATCCTGATGCACCCGGCGGTGCAGAACGTCGCCTGCGTGCCGGTGCCCGATCCGAATCTCGGCGAGAAGATGTGCGCCTGCGTGATCCTCAAGCCCGGGAAGGCGATCGAGCTCGCCCAGCTAGTCGATTTCCTCAAGGACAAGGAGATCGCCAAGTTCAAGCTCCCCGAGCGCCTGCTGGTGTGCGACGACTTCCCGGTCTCCACCTTCGGCAAGGTCTCGAAGAAGGCGCTGTCGGAAATGGCGGCGAGGAACTGATGCGGTGGCGCGCATGAGGCTGTTTCGGTGGGTTCGCGCTGCAGGGCTGATCCTCGCCGGCCTGGCGCTCATCTCCGAGTGCTACGCGGCGCCGCCCGGCCACGTGGTGCGGGTCGGGCTTCTTTATCCCATCAGCGCCGATTTCGATCCGGCGAAGAATCCGTTCGATCGGGAGCTGGTCGAAGGGCTGCGCGAGCTCGGCTACCAGCCCGGACGGGACGTCGTGTTCGAACTGAGAAGCGCCGCCAGCGTGCCGAGCCGCCTGCCGGGGCTCGCGGCCGAGCTCCTCGCGGCGAAGGTCGACATGGTGGTTGCGCCGGCCACACAGCCGGTGCTCGCAGCGGCCGCGGCGACCAAGACGGTCCCGATCATCATGGTGGGAACGTCCGACCCGGTGGAGATCGGCCTCATCGCGAGCCTTGCTCGACCCGGAGGTAACGTGACGGGCCTCGCCGTGAACGCATCGGAGACCGCGGCGAAGCGGGTCGAACTGCTCCGCGAAGCCGTTCCCGGCGCCTCGCGTATCGCCGTACTGTGGAACTCGAGCATCCGCTCGATGTCGCTCGGTTTCCACATGATCGAGCGCGCGTCGCCGGTGCTCGGCGTGACCCTGCAGTCCGTGGAAGTGTCGGATTCCGCGAAGTTCGACCAGGCCTTCGAAGCCATCGCGCGCGCTCGGCCCGATGGCTTGATCGTATTGTTCGGGCCGCTGGCGGGCGACGACTTGCCTCGCATCGTGCAGTTCGTGGTGAAGCAGCGGTTGCCGACGATCTTCGAGGTCGGGCAAGGCGTGCGCGGCGGCGGGCTGATGGAGTTCGGCCCCAGTCCGTCGCGCATGGCGCGCCGTGCGGCGAGCTATATCGACCGGATCGCGAACGGCGCCGATCCGGGAGCGCTGCCGGTCGAGCAGCCGACGGTGTTCGAGCTCACCATCAATCTCAAGGCGGCGCGCGCCATGGGTATCACCATTCCGCAGCTGCTCCTGCTTCGTGCCGATAAGATCATCGAATAGCATCGCGCAATGAGGATCATCGACCTGCACTGCTATCCCGGCACGCCGGAGTGGATCCGCTGCCAGGGACCCTACGTCGAAGCGCTGGCGAAATATTGGAAGCGCGAGTGGGTCGGCAAGCCCGAGGACGAAGTGGTGAAGGAGTTCGAGGCAGCCGGCGTCGAGGCATGCCTCGTCGCGCTCGACCTCGAGCTGACGATCAAGACGCCGCCCGTCGGCAACGATTACGTGCGCGCGATGTGGCAGCGCCATCCCAAACGCATCATCCAGTGCTGGGGCGCCCTGGATCCGTTCAAGAAGAACGTCATCCAGGAGGCGAGGAAGGCGGTGAAGGAGTACGGCTTCCTCGGCTTCCACTTCCATCCGATCATGCAGCACTTCGCGGTGGACGACCCGCGCGCGCGGCCGATGTTCGAAGCCCTTTCCGAGCTGAACGCCGCGGTCATGATCGACGTCGGCACCACCGGCATGGGCGCCGGCATGCCCGGCGGGCACGGCGCGATCATCCGCCACGCCCACCCTTCGTCGATCGACCGCCTCGCGGCCGACTTCCCGAACCTCAAGATCGTCATGGCGCATCCCGGCTGGCCCTGGGTCGAGGAGACCACCGCAGTGGCGCTGCATAAAGGCAACGTCTACTGGGAGATGTCGGGTTGGGCGCCGAAGTACTTCCCCGGCAAC
>DASQYN010000313.1:0-2396 GCA_035639215.1 Burkholderiales bacterium | reverse complement strand
CCGGTGAAGCTCATGTGCAGCGGCGGCGGCTCGGCCTGCAGGCCGGCCTGGCGGCGCAGCTTTTCCACGGCGAGCAGCGCCGCGATCTCGCGCACGCGGCGCTTCACCGGCGCAAGCCCGATCAGCTCGCGCTCTAGCGCCTCCAGCTCGGGCAGGCTCGTGCTCAGGTGCGCACCGTGTAGCGGATGGCGCGGCCCGCGCCTTCCTGGCGCTCGAGGCGCAGCCGCGGCTCATTCTTCGGCCGGTTGACGATGAACGCGATGCGCGGGGTTTCCCAGCCGCGCGTCGAGTCGAAGGCGAGCACGCGCACGTAGTGCTCGGGGAAGGTGCGGCGGCACTCGTTGATCTCGGCCAGGATGCCCGCCGGATCCTTTAGGTCGAACATCGGCATGCCGTGCATCTCCCAGTAGGTGTTGCGCGGATGCGGGTCGTCGGTATGCTCGACGCTCACCGCCCAGCCTTTGCCGAGCGCATACTCGACCTGCGCGGCGATCTGCCGGTCGGTGAGGGGCGGCAGGAAGGAGAACTGTCCTTGCGTGATCATGGTCAGGCGCTCGCGGTGGCGGTGGGCACGAAGTCGGCCGTGTCGGTCGACTGGTAGTTGAAGGTCACGTCTTTCCAGGTATCGAGCGCCGCGCGCAGCGGCGCGCACCAACGGGCGGCGGCCTCCAGGATCTGCGGACCTTCGTTCCAGATGTCGCGGCCTTCGTTCCGCGCGAGGATCATCGCCTCGAGCGCGGCGCGGTTGGCGGTGGCGCCCGCCTGGATGCCCATCGGGTGGCCGATGGTGCCGCCGCCGAACTGCAGCACCACGTCCTCGCCGAGGTAGTGGATGAGCTGGTGCATCTGCCCGGCGTGGATGCCGCCGGAAGCGACCGGCATCACGCGGTTGAGCGAGGCCCAGTCCTGGTCGAAGAAAAGTCCGTTCTCCAGGCTCATCGGCGTGTGCCTCTCGCGCAGCGTGTCGTAGTAGCCCTTGATCATGTGCGGGTCGCCTTCCAGCTTGCCGACCACCGTGCCCGCGTGCAGGTGGTCGACGCCCGCCATGCGCATCCACTTGCAGATCACGCGGAAGCTCATGCCGTGGTTCTTCTGCCGCGCGTAGGTCGAGTTGCCGGCGCGATGCAGGTGCAGGATCACGTCATTCTTGCGCGCCCACTTCGCCATCGACTGGATGGCGGTGTAGCCGATGACGAGGTCGATCATCACGATGACGCTGCCGAGCTCCTTCGCGAATTCGGCGCGCTCGTACATGTCCTCCATGGTCGCGGCCGTGACGTTGAGGTAGTGGCCCTTCACCTCGCCGGTCGCGGCCGAGGCCTTGTTCACCGCCTCCATGCAGTAGAGGAAGCGGTCGCGCCAGTGCATGAAGGGCTGGGAGTTGATGTTCTCGTCGTCCTTCACGAAATCGAGGCCGCCTTTCAGCGCCTCATACACCACGCGCCCGTAGTTGCGCGCCGAGAGGCCGAGCTTAGGCTTGGTGGTCGCGCCGAGGAGGGGCCGGCCGAACTTGTCCAGGCGCTCGCGCTCGACGACGATGCCGGTGGCCGGTCCCTGGAAGGTCTTGAGGTACGCCACCGGCAGGCGCATGTCCTCCAGGCGCAGCGCCTTGATCGCCTTGAAGCCGAACACGTTGCCGATGATCGAGGCGGTGAGGTTGGCGATCGAGCCGGGCTCGAAGAGGTCGAGGTCGTAGGCGATATAGGCGAAGTACTGCTGCTCGGTTTTGCTGCCCGCGCCGGTGTTCGGCACCGGATCGACTCGGTAAGCCTTGGCCCGATAGAGCTCGCACGCAGTCAGGCGGTCAGTCCAGACCACCGTCCAAGTGGCGGTCGAAGACTCGCCCGCCACTGCCGCCGCGGCTTCCTCGGCATCGACGCCCTCCTGCGGCGTGATGCGGAAGAGCGCGATGACGTCGGTGTCCTTCGGCTGGTAATCGGGCTGCCAGTAGCCCATCTTCTTGTACGGGATGACGCCGGCTTGATATCGGTCCATGGCGTCGAGTATTAGGAAAACCTGAAATAAGGTACAGTCAAAAAAACTTAGCCTTCGATTCAGATTCCCTTATGAGAGCCGTGACCCTCCGGCAACTGGCCGTCTTCGCCTCGGTGGCGAAGCACTCGAGCTTCGCGCGCGCGGCCGAGGAGCTGCACCTCACGCAGCCCGCGATTTCCATGCAGATCAAGGAGCTGGAGGCGGCAGTAGAGCTGCCGCTCTTCGAGCGCAGCGGCCGCGCGGTGCGGCTCACCATGCCGGGGGAGTACTTCCTCGTCTACGCGCGGCGCGTGCTCGCGACGCTGAAAGAGGCGGGCGACGCCATGGCGAAGCTGCGCAAGGTCCAGGGCGGACGCATCACGATCGGCATGCTGAGCACCGCCGAGTACTTCCTGCCGCGC
>DASQYN010000312.1:0-6357 GCA_035639215.1 Burkholderiales bacterium | reverse complement strand
GAAATAGCTGTAGAGCGTCTTGTTCTTGCCGGACAGCACCGCCATCGGCGAGTCGTTGCCCATGGAACCGATCGGCTCCTCGCCGTTCGCGGCCATGGGCTGCATGACGAATTTGAGATCTTCCTGCGTATAGCCGAACGCCTGCTGCCGGTCGAGCAACGGCACGCTGGATTTCAGGGGCGGGGTCTTGTCGCTCTCGACATCGTCCAGCTTGACGCGGATGCGCTCGATCCACTCCGCGTACGGCCGGGCGCTGGCGAGCGAGTCCTTCAGCTCCTTGTCGTCGACGATGCGGCCCTTCTCGAGATCGACGAGGAACATCTTGCCGGGCTGCAGGCGCCACTTCTTGACGATCTTCTCCTCGGGCACCGGCAGGCAGCCGCATTCCGAGCCCATGATGACCAGGTCGTCATCGGTGACGATGTAGCGCGACGGGCGCAGGCCGTTGCGGTCGAGCGTCGCGCCGATCTGGCGGCCATCGGTAAAGGCGATCGACGCCGGGCCGTCCCAAGGCTCCATCATCGCCGCGTGGTACTCGTAGAACGCGCGCCGCGCCGGGTCCATCAGCGCGTGCTGCTCCCACGCCTCGGGAATCATCATCATCATGGCGTGCGCCACCGAGTAGCCGCCCATCACCAGCAGCTCGAGCGCATTGTCGAAGGACGCCGAGTCGGACTGCCCGTCGTAGATCAGCGGCCAGATCTTCTCGAGGTCCTTGCCGAGGATCGGCGAGGAGATTGCGCCCTGGCGCGCGCGAATCCAGTTGACGTTGCCGCGCAGGGTGTTGATCTCGCCGTTGTGGCAGATGAGCCGGAACGGATGCGCCAGGTCCCAGGACGGGAAAGTGTTCGTCGAGAAACGCTGGTGCACCAGGGCCAGCGCCGATTCGACGCGCGCGTCCTTGAGATCCAGGTAGTACTCGCCGACCTGGTAGGCGAGCAGCATCCCCTTGTAGCAAACGGTGCGCGCAGACATCGACGGCACGTAGAACTCTTTCCCGTGCTTGAGCTTCAGCGCCTGGATGGCATGGCCCGAGCTCTTGCGGATGATGTAGAGCTTGCGCTCGAGGGCGTCGGTGACGGTCACGCCGCGGCCGCGGCCAATGAACACCTGGCGCACCACCGGCTCGAGCTTCTTCGCCGGCTCGGCGAGATCGGAATTGTCGACCGGCACGTCGCGCCAGCCGAGCAGGATCTGGCCTTCATCCTTGATGGCCCGCTCGATCTCGTACTCGCAGGCGATCCTCGACGCCGGGTCGCGGGGCAGAAACACCATGCCGACACCGTATTGGCCGGCCGGCGGCAGCTTGACGGCCGCCTTCGCCATCTCCTCGCGGTAGAACCGGTCCGGGATCTGGATCAGAATGCCCGCGCCGTCCGAGAGCTTCGGATCCCAGCCGACCGCCCCGCGGTGCGTCAGGTTGCGAAGCACCGTCAGGCCCTGCTCGACGATGGTGTGCGACTTGCGGCCCTTGATGTGCGCGACGAAGCCGACGCCGCAGGCGTCATGCTCGTTTCGGGGATCGTAAAGCCCTTGCGTATCTAAGGCCATGATTGGGAAGGAAGTCGAACGGTGGATGCCGCTCTGCACAAAAATTAGGACGAACTGATGAATATACCTTTGTAGTCCTGCGGCTACAAGGTTTACCGCGTTGCAGCGGCGATGCTCTCGCGAACGAGCTTCGGATCGAGTCCCGACTTCAACGCCGCCTGTCCCATGCGTTCCAGCAGCACGAAGCGAACGGCACCGCGTGCGCTCTTCTTGTCGAGCGCCATCAGCTCCTGCCAGCGCTCCTCGCCGATGGCCGGGGCCGCAATTGGCAGCCCGGCGCGTGCGATGAGGCGCCGCAGGCGCCCCGCCTCGCCCCCGGAGAGCAGGCCGGCGCGCTCGGAGAGCTCCGCCGCGATGACCATGCCCGCGGCCACCGCCTCGCCATGCAGCCAGGCGCCATAGCCGGTTGCCGCCTCGATGGCGTGGCCGAAGGTGTGCCCGAAGTTGAGTAGCGCCCGGGTGCCGGCCTCGCGCTCGTCCTCGGCGACGATCGCCGCCTTCAGCTCGCAGGAGCGGCGCACGACATGAGCGAGCGCGGCGCGGTCTCGGGCGAGCACCCGCTCGATGTTCGCTTCCAGCCATTCCAGAAATTCGCGATCGAGCGCGGCGCCATGCTTGATGACCTCCGCCGTGCCCGCGCGCAGCTCGCGGTCGGGGAGCGTATCGAGCGTGGCGACGTCCGCGATTACCGCGCGCGGCTGGTGAAACGCGCCGACCATGTTCTTGCCGCGCGCGTGGTTGATGGCGGTCTTGCCCCCGACCGACGAATCGACCTGAGCGAGCAGCGTGGTCGGCACCTGGATGAAATCGATGCCGCGCTGGTACACCGCGGCGGCGAAGCCGGCGAGGTCGCCCACCACCCCTCCGCCGAGCGCGACGATCGTGCTGTCTCTGCCGCAACGCGCGGCGAGCAGCGCGTCAAAGACCTGCTCCAGCACCTGCCAGCGTTTCGCCTGCTCGCCGTCCTCGACCACGATCGGGACCACGCGGGTGCCGAGGCGCTCGAGGGCGGCGCCGAGCGTTTCGAGATAGAGCGGCGCCACGACGCTGTTGGTGACTATAGCCGCCACACCGTGCAGATGCGGCGCGTACAGGCGGCCGTCCGCGAGGATGCCGGAGCCGATATGGATGGGGTAGGCGCGCTCGCCCAGCGCTACGCTGAGACTTTCCATTGCTCTCCCAGCTTGGCGATCAGCTCGCGCGCCAATGACTGCACGGTCTGCCTGCCCGTGTCCACGACCAGGTCGGCGATCGAGGCGTACAGGCCGTCGCGTTCGGCGTGCAGCTCGCGCAGCCGGCGCAAGGGATCGGCCGTTGCGAGCAGCGGCCGGTTACGATCGTGCCGGACCCGGCTATAGAGGTCCTCGGGGCGGGCCCGCAGGTAGATGACCGTGCCGTTTTCCGCCAGCCGTTGCCGGTTCTGCGCCGCGAGTACGGCGCCCCCTCCGGTGGCGAGCACGACGCCCCGCAGGGCGCTCAGCTCGGCGAGCACCTCGCTCTCGCGGGCGCGGAAGCCGGGCTCGCCCTCGATCTCGAAGATCAGGGGAATCTTCACGCCGCAGCGGCGCTCGATCTCGTGATCGCAGTCTAGAAAGCGCAGCTTCAGGCGCCGCGCGAGCAGCCGCCCGACCGTGCTCTTGCCAGCCCCCATCATGCCGACCAGGTAGAGGTTGCCTGCATGCATCATCGCAGACATTCTAGGAACAAAAACGGCCGGGTTTCCCGGCCGTGAGGAGACGCGGCGATTCTTGGCTTAGCGGATCGTCAGCCGCTCGTTGACGATGCGCGGGGTGATGAAGACCATCAGCTCGGTCTTCTCGGCCCGGGTGGTGTTGTTCTTGAACAGCCAGCCGATGCCGGGCAGATCGCCGAGCCCGGGGACTTTCGTGATGTCGGTGCGGTCGTTCTGCTCGTAGATGCCGCCGATGACCACCGTCCCGCCGTTCTCGACCAGCACCTCGGTCTTGACGTGCTTGGTGTTGATCTGCACCCCCGCGGTGGTGGTTGCGCCCGGCTGGTCCTTGTTGACGTCCAGCGTCATGATCACGTTGCCGTCGGGGGTGATCTGCGGCTTGACCTTCAGCGCCAGGTTGGCCTTGCGGAAGGACACGGCGGTCGCCCCCGAGGAGGTCGCCTGCTGATAGGGGATCTCGGTACCCTGCTCGATTACCGCCTCGACCTGATCGGCGGTCAGCACGCGCGGGCTGGAGATGATCTTTCCCTTGCCGTCGGCCTCGATGGCCGAGATTTCCAGGCTGAGGATGCGCGAAGCCGCCGCGTTCGCGAGAATGAACGAGAACTGGCCGGCGGGAAAGCCGTTCAGGCCGGTCGCGGGCAAGCTGGCTTGCAGCCCGTTGCCGGTGAGCACCGGCACGCCCGTCACCAGGCCCGCGGCCTGCCCGGTGTTCTGCAGCTCTGCCCCAATGGTGCTGCGCGCGCCAAGGATCGGCCGCGTCATGCCGTTTTCCGCGTATCCAAAGCGCACGCCGAGGTTCTTGCTGAACGTTTCGTCGGCTTCGACGATGCGCGCCTCGATCATCACCTGGCGCACCGGCACGTCGATCTTGGCGAGCAGACGGCGGACCTCGTCGAGGCGGCTCGGCGTGTCCTGCACGAAGAGCGTGTTGGTGCGCGCGTCGACCACCGCGCTGCCCCGCTTGGAGAGGATGCGTTGATTGGGGTCCGAGAGCAGCTTCTGCACGTCGCCGGCCTTCTGGTAGCTCATCTGGAAAGACTCGGTACGCGTCTGCTCGAGATCGTTGATCTGCTGCTGCGCTTCCAGCGCCAGCTTCTCGCGCGTCGCCAGCTCGTCGCGCGGCGCGATCCAGATCACGTTGCCGCTGCGGCGGCTGTCGAGGCCGCGCGTCTGCAGGATGATGTCGAGCGCCTGGTCCCAGGGCACGTCTTTCAGCCGCAGGGTGATGTTGCCCGCAACCGTATCGCTGGTGATGATGTTGAGGTCGGTGAAGTCGGCGATGACGTTCAGCACCGCGCGCACTTCGACGTTCTGGAAGTTCAGCGACAGCTTCTCGCCGGTATATCGGCCGCGCGTTGCGGCGCGCGAGTCGGGAACGACCGGCTTCACCTCGAGGACGAACTGCGTGTCGGTCTGGTAGGCGTTGTGCTCCCACTGCCCCTTCGGCTCGATCACCATGCGCACGTTGTCGCCCCGCTGGAAGGTGCTCACCGTATTCACCGGCGTGCCGAAATCGACCACGTCGAGCCGCCGCCGCAGCTGCTCCGGCAACGACGTCTTCAGGAAGTCGACGACGATATTCTGGCCCTCGGTGCGGATGTCGATGCCGGTCGTGGTATCGGAGAGGTCGACCACGACGCGCCCCTCGCCGCCGGTGCCGCGGCGGAAGTCGACGTCGCGCACGGCGTGCTTGGTATCGGCCTTGCCCTCGGCGAACTTCGCCACCTGCGCGCCGGGCGCCTGGGCGGTGGCCGCCGGCGCCGAGAGGGTGACGAGAATGTTCCGCCCATCGATGCTCGTCTCGTACGGCAGGGACCGGCGCAGGTTCAGCACGAGGCGCGTGCGCTCGGCCCCCTGCACGACGTTCATGCTACGCAACTCGCCTTCGCCGATCTCCTGCGACGAGCGGCCGAGCGCGTTCGTGGTGTTCGGCAGGTCGATCGCGATGCGCGCCGGATTCGCGACCGCGAAGTTGGGCGGCACGCTCGCGAGCGGCTCCTTCGTGGTGATCTTGACCACGATCTTGCCGCCCTGCTGGCTCACGTCGAACGATTCGATGCTGTTCGCCTGCGCCAGGGCAATCCCGGTTGCGGCAAGCCAGAGCGCGAACCCGTACAAGGCCGTTATCGCTTTCATCTTTTTGCCTCCACCAGTTGCAGCGAGCTCTTGCGCTCCACCCATTCCCCCCCGCTGTCCTGCACCAGCTCCTTCAGGCTGATCTGCGCCTCGTCGATTCCCGTGATGACGCCGAAGTTCTGTCCCATGTAATTGCCCTTGCGCACCCGGTACAGGTTGGGACCGGCCTTCACGAGCGCGAAGGTCTCCTTGGCCTGGGTGATGGTGCCGAGCATCTGGATCGATTCGAGCGGGAACGCCTCCAGCGGCTCGGGCGGGCGCTTCCTCTGCTCTTCGATCAGCGCGTTGCCCGAGGAGCGGCGCGACGCCTGGGCGACTTCGATGCGGTCGGGACGGAACGGATCGACCTGCCCTTCGCTCGTGTACGGCACCGGCTCGTAGGGCTTGACCTGCGGCAGCGGGTCGACGCGCCCGCGAAAGTCCTTCGTCGCCTCGGCGAGCTCCTGTTTCAGGTCGCCATGCTCGTCGCTGCCGCACGCCGCGAGCAGCGCGAAGAGCGCGAGGGCAAGAAGATAGCGGCGCATCATCGCTTCGCCGGCGCCTTGGCCTTGCGCTGCGCCGCGAGCTCCTCGTCGTCGAGGTAGCGGAACGTGCGCGCGGTGGCGTCCATCGTAAGCAACCCGTCCTTGCCGGTCGCCTGGATCGACACGTCGTTCAGCGTGACGATGCGTGAAAGCTGGCCCACGTCGCTCGCGAACGCGCCCATGTCGTGGTAGTTGCCCGTTACCTTCACGGTAATCGGCCGCTCGGCGTAGAACTCGCGCGTGATCTCGTTCGGCGCGGGACGGAACAGCTCGAACTGAAGACCTCGCCCGAGGCCGGCCTGGTTGATGTCCACGAGCAGCGCGTCCATCTGCGACCGGTTGGGCAGCTGGCGCAGGAGGGTGCCGAACTGCGTGTCGATCTCGCGCAGCTGCTGGCGGTACAGGTCGAGGTTGATGGCCAGCCGCCTCTTGTCCAGGTACTGCTGCTTC
>DASQYN010000311.1:0-5247 GCA_035639215.1 Burkholderiales bacterium | reverse complement strand
GTATCCGCTACGACGCGACCGCGCCGGCGATGGCTTCGGTGAAGCCGATCGTCGAGGGCGGCAAGATCGCCGCCACCAACGCGAGCCAGATCTGCGACGGCGCCTCGGGCGCGCTGGTGGTCAACGAGCGGGCGCTGAAGGCGCACGGCTTGAAGCCGCTCGCGCGCATCCACGGCCTGGCGGTGAGCGCCGGCGACCCGGTGATCATGCTCGAGGAGCCCATCCCCGCGACGCGCAAGGCGCTGCAGCGCGCCGGGATGAGGATCGGCGACATCGACCTCTACGAGGTGAACGAGGCCTTCGCCTGCGTGCCGCTCGCCTGGCTGCGCGAGACCGGCGCCGACCCGGCGAAGCTCAACGTCAACGGCGGCGCCATCGCGCTCGGCCATCCGCTCGGCGCCACCGGCACCAAGCTCATGGCGACGCTCGTCAACGCGCTGCGCGCCCATCGCAAGCGCTGGGGGCTGCAGACGATGTGCGAAGGCGGCGGCATCGCCAACGTGACGATCGTGGAAGCTCTGTAGAGAGGAGAAAAGGGGTCAGGACCCTTTTCTCTTCAGCTGCGCGTTGCCGAGAAAAGGGTCCTGACCCCTTTTCTCCCGGAGGAGGCGTATGCGCTCGACGATGATGCAGGTGCCGCTCTCGCTCAACCATTTCCTCGAGCGCGCGGGGACGCTCTTCGGCAGCTCGCAGATCGTCTCGCGCCTGCCGGACAAGTCGCTGCGGCGCCAGAGCTATGCCGATTTCCATTCGCGCACGCGAAAGCTGGCGGCGGCGCTGCGCGCGCTCGGGCTGAAGAAGGGCGAGCGCGTCGCGACGCTCTGCTGGAACCACCACGCGCACCTCGAGTGCTATTTCGGCATCCCGGCCGCGGGCGGCGTCATGCACACACTCAACCTGCGCCTCGCGTCCGAGGAGATCGGCTGGATCGCGCACCATGCCGAGGACCGCTTCCTCGTCGTCGACGACGTGCTGCTGCCGCTCTTCCGGCAATTCGCGAAGGGGCATGCCTTCGAGCGAGTGATCGTCTTTCCGTACAGCGGCAAGCCGGTGGACCGGGATTTCGACGACTACGAGCAGCTGCTGGAAAAAGCCGATGACGTCGGCTTCCAGTACGCCCGGCACGAGGAGGACGATCCGGTGGCCATGTGCTACACGAGCGGCACGACCGGCAAGCCGAAAGTCGTCGTGTACTCGCACCGCTCGACCGTGCTGCACACGCTCTCGGCGGCGCTCGCCGACAACTGGGCGCTTTCCTCGCGCGACGTCGTGCTGCCGGTTACGCCGATGTTCCACGCCAACAGCTGGGGCATCCCCTACGGCGCGGTGATGCTCGGCGCGAAGCTCGTGTTTCCCGGGCCGCATCTGCACCCGGAGGACCTGCTCGATCTCTTCTCCGCCGAGAAGCCGACGCTCTCCTTCGGCGTGCCGACGATCTGGCTCGCCATGGTCCAGGCCTACGAGGCGCAGCCGGGGCGGTGGCAGTTCCCGAAAGGCCTGCGCACGCTGGTCGGCGGCGCCGCCGTGCCCGAGTCGCTGATCCGCGCCTATGCGAAGCACGGCGTAAGCATCCTCCAGGGCTGGGGCATGACCGAGACTTCGCCGGTGGCGACGATCGCCTACGTCAAGCCGGGGTTCGGCGACGAGGACGAGCAGTTCCGGCGCAAGGCGACCGCCGGCATCCCCATCCCGCTCGTCGACTTGCGCGTCGTCGGCGAAAACGGCATCGCCGCCTGGGACGGAAAATCGGTTGGCGAAGTGCAGGTGCATGGACCGTTTATCACGGGCGCCTACCACGGTGTCGACGACCAGACGCGCTTCTCGGAGGACGGCTGGCTGCGCACCGGCGACGTGGCGAGCGTGGACGCGCACGGCTATGTGCGCATCACCGACCGCACCAAGGACCTGATCAAGTCCGGCGGCGAGTGGATCAGCTCGGTCGACCTCGAGAACGCGCTGATGGCGCACCCGGCGGTGGCGGAAGCCGCGGTGATCGCGATTGCCCACGAGAAGTGGGGCGAGCGGCCGCTCGCTTGCGTGGTGCTGAAGCCCGGCAAGAGCGCGCAGCCCGCCGAGCTGGACGCCGTCCTCGCGAAGCACTTCGCCAAGTGGCAGCTGCCCGACGCCTACGAGTTCGTCGCCGAGATTCCGCGCACCTCGACCGGCAAGTTCTGGAAGGCGAAGCTGCGCGAGCGCTACGCTACCTATCGCCTCCCAGCCCGAGCGAGCGGCTGATCACTTCCTTCATGATCTCGTTCGTGCCGCCGTAGATGCGCTGCACGCGCGCGTCCAGGTAGGCGCGCGCGATCGGGAATTCCAGCATGTAGCCGTAGCCGCCGTGCAGCTGCACGCACTCGTCCATCACCTTGCATTCGAGGTCGCTCACCCAGTACTTGGCCATCGACGCCGTAGCGGCGTCTAGGGTCTTGTTCATTAACAACTCCATGCAGCGGTCGACGAAGACCCTCGCTATCTGCACCTCCGTCGCCAGCTCTGCCAGCTTGAAGCGCGTGTTCTGGAAGCTCGCCACCGGCCGGCCGAAGGCCTTGCGCTCGGTGACGTAGGCGCGCGTCCACTCGAGCGCCGCTTCAGCCTTCGCCGCGGCGGCGATGGCGATCTGCAGCCGCTCCCAGGGCAGCTCCTGCATGAGATAGACGAAGCCGTTGTTTTCCTGGCCGAGCAGGTTCTCCGCCGGCACCTCGACGTTGTCGAAGAAGAGTTCGGCCGTGTCCTTGCCTTTCAGGCCCATCTTCTTCAGGCGCTTGCCCTTGCTGAAGCCCTTCATCGAAGTGTCGACGACGATGAGGCTGGTGCCCTTGGCGCCTTTCGCCGGGTCGGTCTTGGCGACGACGATGACCAGGTCGCAGTTCCAGCCGTTGGTGATGAAGGTCTTCGAGCCATTGACGACGAATTTTTCGCCGCGGCGCGAAGCGGTCGTCTTCACCCCCTGCAAATCCGACCCCGCCGCCGGCTCGCTCATCGCGATGGCGCCGATCATCTCGCCGGAAGCCATCTTCGGCAGGTACTTCTTCTTCAGCGCCTCGCTGCCGTAGTGCAGGAGATAGGGCGCGACGATCTCCGAGTGCAGGCCGAAGCCGAGCGTCGAGTTGTTGGCGCGCGCCTGCTCTTCCATCAGCACCACGCTGTAGAGCTTGTCGGCGCCGGCGCCGCCGTACTGCTCGGGCATGCTCGCGCAGAGGAAGCCGTTCGCGCCGGCCTTGCGCCACACCGCGCGGTCGGCGTAGCCCTGCTCCTGCCAGCGCTCGTCGTTCGGTGCCACTTCTTCCTGCATGAAGCGGCGCACGCTGTCGCGAAACGTCTCGTGCTCCGGCGAAAACAATGTGCGGGGAATCATGGGGCCTCCTATTCCGCCTGCAGCGGTACCTTGAGCGCCGTGCCCTCTAGGAAGATGCCGCCGCGGCGGCCCGGCGCGACGCTGCCGTAGCGCGGCGCGAACACTTCCGGCAGCGGGCGCGCCTCGGGCGGCGCGAGCCAGAGCCGCAGCAGATGCCGATGGCGCTCGGGCTCGGGCCAGTTCTCGAAGTCGCCGCGCGAGTGCAGGATCTGGTGGTTGTGCAGGAGCTGGATGTCGCCGGGGCGGAACTCCATTGCGAGATGGATCTCGGGGTCGTTGCAGAGCGAGTCCATGAGGTCCATCGCCTCGACCTGCGCGGCGCTCAGCCGCCGCGCTTCGGGAAAGGACTTCTGCGCCGACTCGATGTACTGGCGCACGTAGATGCAGGACAGCCGTCCCGCATGCCGGTGGTAGATCGGCATGTCGAACCACGGCTTCATGCCGCGCGGCACCTCGCCGCGCCGGTCGGTCGGGAAGGGCTCGAAGAGCGAAGGCACGAGATCGGGCCGGCGGCGCAGGATCTCGTTGTAGACGGTCATCGAGCTCGCGATATAGCTTTCGCCGCCCGCTCTCGCCGTCTTCAGGCAAAGTAGCCCGACGATGTCGACCGAGTCGGTGTGGTACTCGAGGCGCCGGTTGGTCTGGTAGTAGCGGACGCTGGGATCGCGGATGTCGAGGCCGAGGTCCTTCACGTGCCCGAGCAGGTGGCCCTTCGCATTCTGCGAGCGCGCGGCGCCGAGCCAGGCGCCGAGGCCCATGTAGGCGATCGCCTGCTCTTCCGCGCTCCAGCGCTCGACCGGCAGGCCGCGCAGCAGCACGAAGCCGCGGCCTTCGAGCAGCTCGCCGAGCAGCTCGCGCATCACCTGCCCGAACGCCGGCAGAGGAAAGCTTTCCGCGGCGATGCGATCGAGCGGCTGCCCGCTCCGGCGGAACGCCGCAACCGCCGCCTCGATCTCCCCGATCTCGGCCGGGGCGAAAGAACGCAGCCAGTCGCGCCGTGCCGCGAGGTCGCGGCCGCACCACACGCCGGGCCCGCGGACCGGTTCATAATGCATGCGGGGAGGATAACGCATGAAACGCTTCTGGCTGCTCCTGGCCGCGGTGCTCGTTGCTCGAGGAGCCTTGGCACAGAGCTATCCGTCGAAGCCCATCACCTTCGTCATTCCGTTCGCCGCCGGCGGCGATTCCGATCTCTCGGGGCGCAACCTGGCGCAGCATGCCTCGAAATACCTGAACAACATCCCGATCGTCGCGGTCAACAAGACCGGCGCCTCCGGAGCGATCGGCACGATGGCGGTGAGGACGGCCGCGCCCGACGGCTACACGCTGCTCGTGGCGCGCATCGCCACGCATGCCGTCCTGCCGGCGCTCGACTCGAAGCTGCCCTACAAGTGGAACGAGTTCACCTTCCTTTCGTTGATCGAGCTCAATCCTTACGTCTGCTTCGTGCGCAGCGACTCGCCGGAGCAGAGCATCAAGGACCTGATCGAGGAGATGCGAAAGAACCCCGGCAAGCTCAATTTCTCCACCGCCGGGATCGGCACGAGCCAGAACATGGCCGTGCAGTATTTGCTCACCGTCGCCGGGCTTACCAAGGACCACGCCGTCGGCATCCATTACAAGAGCGGCGGCGAGGTCACCACGGCCGTGCTCGGCGGCCAGGTGCAGTTCGCGTGCAACAACGCGCCCACCGTCATCCCGCAGGTGAAGGCCGGCAAGGTGCGCGCGCTTTTCGCCATGCCGGCGCGCCTTCCCGAGTTGCCCGACGTGCCGAGCGCCGACGAGGTCGGCTACCCGGACATGGACGAGATCGTCGGCTGGACGGCGCTGGTCGGCCCGCCGGGGATGCCGAAGCAAGTCGTCGACAAATGGGTCGAGGTCTTCCGCAAGGT
>DASQYN010000310.1:0-12434 GCA_035639215.1 Burkholderiales bacterium | reverse complement strand
CCGGAGTACCTGGATCCGCTGAAGGACGAAACCCCGGAAGGCTGGTGGGTGACGGGCTATCCATGGCGCGAGATCGACACACCCGAGCATCGCCGTTTCCGCGACGCCTACGAAAAGCGCTGGAAAGACTATCCGCGGCAGGGCTCGGTGGTCGGATATACGGCGGTCCAGGCGGTGGCCGCTGCAGTGCGCAAGGCGGGCAGCGCCGACACGGAGAAGCTCGTCGCGGCGATGAAGGGACTGGAAATGCAGACGCCGTTCGGCCCGATCACCTGGCGTTCGCTCGACCACCAATCGACCATGGGCGCGTATGTCGGCCAGCTCGCCAGGAAAAACGGCCAAGGCGCGATGGTCAACTGGCATTACGCCGACGGCGCGAAGTACCAGCCCTCCGACGCGCAGGTGCGCGCGCTGCGCAAAGAGCCGTAAGCTGCGGGAGTGAGCGGCACGGCCGTTCTCCTGCAATTCCTCAACGGCCTCGCCGGGGCGAGCTCGCTCTTCCTGCTCGCCGCGGGCCTCTCGCTCATTTTCGGCGTTACCCGCGTCGTGAACTTCGCACATGGCTCGCTGTACATGCTCGGCATGTACGCCGCGGTGTGGCTCGCCGCGCGGATAGGCTTCTGGGCCGCGGTTCCGGCCGCCGCGATCTTCGTGACGCTCGCCGGGGCCGTCGTCGAGATCGTTCTGCTGCGCCGGGTCTACCGCGCGCCCGAGCTGCTGCAGCTGCTCGCCACTTTCGCCGTCGTGCTCATCGTGCGCGACCTGGCGCTCTGGCTGTGGGGGCCGGTCGATCTGCTCGGCCCGCGCGCGCCTGGCTTCGCCGGCGCCGTTAGCATCGCCGGGCGCAGCTTTCCCCAATACGATCTCGTGCTCATTGCGGTCGGTCCGCTCGTGCTCGGGCTGGTGCACCTCTTCCTTATTAAGAACCGCTGGGGCGTGCTCATCCGCGCCGCCGCCGAGGATCGCGAGATGGCTGGCGCCCTGGGCGTCAACCAGCGCTGGCTCTTCACGGGCGTGTTCGCGCTCGGCGCCCTGCTCGCCGGGCTCGGCGGCGCGCTGGCCGTGCCGCGCGAGCCCGCCAGCCTAGGCGTCGACCTCGCGCTCGTCTCGGACGCCTTCGTGGTCGTCGTGGTGGGCGGGCTCGGCTCCATTCCGGGGGCGTTCATCGCCGCGCTCGTCATCGGCGAGGTCAAGGCGTTCTGCATCGGCCTCGGCTACTCCAAGCTCACGCTGGTTGTCGAATTCATCGTCATGGCGATCGTACTGGTGCTGCGGCCCTGGGGCCTGCTCGGCCGCCCGGAGCCGCCGCCGAGCCTGACCCGGCCCTCGGGCGAGCCGCTTCTCGCGCCGCCTTCGAGCTCCGCGCTAGCGCTGCTCACGCTGCTCGCGGCCGGTCTTGCGGCGCTGCCTCTCTTCGCCGGCGAGTACACGCTCGTCCTCGTCACCGACATGCTGGTGTTCGCGCTCTTCGCCGCCAGCCTGCATTTCCTCATGGGTCCGGGCGGCATGGCCTCGTTCGGACATGCCGCCTATTTCGGCCTCGGGGCCTACGCCGCTGCGATCGTTCTCCTGCGCTTCACCGCGCCCATGGAGATCGCGCTCGCCGCTGCTCCTGTCGTCGCGGGAGTCGGCGCCGCGCTCTTCGGCTGGTTTTGCGTACGTCTCTCGGGGGTGTACCTCGCCATGTTGACGCTCGCCTTCGCGCAAATCCTATGGTCGGTGGCTTTCCAGTGGGACGAGCTTACCGGCGGCTCGAACGGCCTGGTCGGCGTGTGGCCGCCGGCATGGGCCTCTTCGAAGACAGCGTACTACTACCTCGTTCTGGCGCTTTGCCTGCCGGCCATCGCGCTGCTCTGGCGTGCCGTCTACTCGCCGTTCGGCTATGCACTGCGCGCGTCGCGCGATTCACCGCTGCGTGCCGAGGCGATCGGCCTCGACGTGCGAGCGCTGCAATGGGCGGCTTTCGCCATCGCCGGTCTCTTCGCCGGCCTGGCGGGGGCGCTCTTCGCCTTCTCGAAAGGCTCGATCTCTCCGGAAACGCTTTCGGTGCCGCGCTCCGTGGACGGTCTCGTCATGGTGCTCCTCGGCGGCGTGCAGACGCTGACCGGGCCGGTGTGGGGCGCGGCGCTCTTCACCTGGCTCTCCGACGCGGTGTCGCGTAGCGTCGATTACTGGCGCGCGGCCATCGGCGGAGCCATTCTCCTGCTCGTGCTCGCGTTCCCGGAGGGCCTTGCCGGGGCCCTGCGACGATGGCCACGCTCACGGTAAGGCACCTGTCGAAGGCGTACGGCGGAGTGCAGGCGCTGCGCGACGTTTCCTTCAGCGTCGCAGCAGGCGAGCGGGTCGCCCTGATCGGTCCCAATGGCGCCGGCAAGACGACCTGCTTCAACGTGCTCAACGGGCAGCTCGCCGCCGATAGCGGCGAGGTCAGCCTCGACGGGGCGAGCCTCGTCGGCCTCGCGCCGCACCGGATCTGCCGGCTCGGCGTCGGGCGCACCTTCCAGGTGGCGGCGCTCTTCGGATCGATGAGCGCGCGCGAGAACGTGCAGGTGGCGCTGCTTGCGCACCTCGGGGAGCAACGCTCGCCGTTCGGTGCCGCGGTGAAACGCCGCGTCGCCGAGGCGGACCGGCTGCTCGAGAGGGTGGGCCTGGGCGCACAGGGCGAACGTGCGAGCGGCCTCCTCGCCTATGGCGAGCTGAAGCGCCTGGAGCTCGCCGTGGCGCTGGCGCAGGCACCGCGCGTGCTGCTCATGGACGAGCCGACCGCGGGCATGGCGCCGGCGGAACGCGCGGCCCTCATGACGCTCGCCTCGGACCTCGCGCGCAGCGAGAATATCGCCGTGCTGTTCACCGAGCACGACATGGACGTGGTGTTCGGCTTCGCGAGCCGGATTCTCGTGCTGCACCTCGGCGAGCTCATCGCCGAAGGCGACCCCGAGGCGGTTCGCCGTGACGAGCGCGTGCGCGCCGTATATCTCGGCGATGCTTGACGTGAGGCATCTCAACGCAGGCTACGGCCGCGTGCGCGTACTGTTCGACGTGAATCTGCGCGCCCGCCCCGGAGAGGTGGTCGCCCTCCTGGGCCGCAACGGCGCCGGCAAGTCGACCCTGCTGAAAGCGCTCATCGGGCTGGTGGCGCGGTTCTCCGGTGAAGTGCGCTTCGAAGGTCGGCGCATCGAGCGGCTGGAGCCCTACGAGATCGCGCGTCTCGGTCTCGGCTACGTCCCCGAGGAACGGCGCATCTTCGGTGGACTCACGGTGGCCGAGAACCTCCAGGTCGGGCGCCAGTCCCCCCGCCCTTCGGCGCCGACGTGGGACGAAGCGCGGCTCTATGCGGTCTTCCCGGCGCTCGCCGGCCTGCGCGAGCAGCGGGGCGCGCGAATCTCGGGCGGCGAGCAGCAGATGCTGGCGATCGCCCGTACCCTCGCCGGCAACCCCAAGGCGATACTCCTCGACGAGCCCTCGGAAGGCCTGGCGCCCATGATCATGGCGCAGGTCGCAAGCGCGATCCGCGAGCTCAAGCGTGCCGGGGTGACGGTGCTGCTCGCCGAGCAGGCGCACCGGCTCGTCGAAAGCGTCGCCGATCGCGCCTACGCCGTGGAAAAGGGAACGCTCGCCGAGCGATGAGCAGCGATGCCCCTTGAGCGGTTCGCGTGGCTCTCCGTCGCCGCGGCGCTGGCCACCATCGCGCTCAAGGCGGCGGCGTGGTGGCTCACCGGCTCGGTCGGGCTGCTTTCCGACGCGCTCGAATCGCTGGTCAATCTGGCGGCGGCCCTCCTCGCGCTCTGGATGCTGCGCGTCGCCGCCTCGCCGCCCGACGAAGAGCATCCGTATGGGTTCTCGAAGGCCGAATACTTCTCCGCCGGCATGGAGGGCGGGCTGATCGTGCTCGCCGCGGCGGGCATCCTCCTCACCGCTCTGCCGCGCCTCCTGCAACCGCAGCCGCTCGACATGCCCGCCTTCGGACTCGCGCTGACGGCCGTAGCCACGGCCATCAACTTTGGCGTCGCGCGCTTGCTGGTGCGCGCTGGACGGCGCTTCCACAGCATCACCCTGGAAGCCGACGGCCGCCATCTCATGACCGATGTCTGGACCTCGCTCGGCGTATTTGCGGGCGTCGCCCTGGTCTTCGCGACCGGACTCTATTGGCTCGACCCGCTCATCGCCCTGGCGGTGGCCGGGCACATCGTTTGGACCGGCGCCGCACTCGTGCGCCGCTCGGTAAAGGGGCTCCTCGATGCGGCCATCGCCCCGGTGGACAAGCACGAAGTCACGCGGCTCTTCGCGGAGTACTCACGCCGTTACGGCGTATCGTTTCATGCGCTACGCACTCGCCAGGCGGGCGCACGCCGCTTCGTTTCCTTCCACATGCTGGTGCCCGACGCCTGGACCGTCTCCCAGGCGCACCGGCTTTCCGAAGAGCTCGAGGAGCGCATCCGTTCGCTCGTGCCGAACGCCTCGATCGACACGCACATCGAGCCGATCTCGGATCCTGCCTCCTACGAAGACCAGGGCCTCGACCGCTAGCCGCCTCAAAGGATGCGGCACACCTCGGCGAAGTCGAGCCGCGGGTTGCGCGGCGGAATGCCCTTGCCGGTGCCGTAGCCGATATTGATCAGGAAGTTGGACCTGAGTCGCCCGTCGGGAAAGAACGCGGCGTCGACCTTCGCATTATCGAACCCCGACATGGCGCCGCAGTCCAGCCCGACCGCGCGCAATGCGAGTATCAGGTAGGCACCCTGCAGGCTGCCGTTGCGGAAACCGTTCACTTCCGCGACCGCCGGCTTGTTGTACCAGTTGATCGCCTGCGGGTTGTGGTACAGGCGCGGCAGGAGCTCGTAGAAACGCGTGTCGTAAGCGACGATGGCGGTGAGCGGCGCGTTCATGGTCTTTTCGAGGTTTACGGCGGAGAGCGCCGGGCGAAGCTTCTCGCGCGATTGCTTCGTCTGGAGATAGAGCACGCGCGCCGGCTGGCTGTTCGCGGTGGTCGGCCCCCATTTCATCAGGTCGTGCGCGCGGCGCAGCAGCGCTTCCGGGACCGGGCGATCGTGGAAGTCACTGTGCGTGCGCGCCTCGCGCAGCATCACGTCGAGTAGTTTCTCGTCCGTCATACAATCCTCCCCGGTGATCGACCTCACCAGTGTAATCCGCGCCGGCGACGCCATCGTCGCCGGCCAGGCGTGCGCGGAGCCGCAGACGCTGCTCGAGGCGCTTGTCGCGCAACGTGCCTCGCTCTCCGGGTGCCGTCTCTTTTTGGGCTCGAGCTACAGCGGCATCGTGCAGCCCACGCATGCCGACCACCTTTCGCTCGCCTCGTATTGTGGGACGGGTACCAACCGCGCGCTCGCCGACGCGGGCGTGCTCGAGATCCTGCCCGCGCCGTATTCCCAGCTCGGTGCCCTGCTGCGCGGCCGTCGGCTGCCTTGCGATGTGGCGCTGCTGCAGGTCAGCGCGCCGAACTCGCGCGGCGAGTACAGCCTTGGCCTCGCGGTCGAATATCTCGCGCCGACACTCGAGGTGTGCCGCGTCGTCGTCGCCGAAGTCAACGAACGGATTCCCTGGACGCATACCGAGCCGCTGCTGAGGCGGACGGATTTCGACCTGGTCATCGAATCCTCGCGGCCCGCCGTCGCGCTCGAGCAGGGCAAGCCCAAGGAGAACGAGCTGCGCATCGCCCGCCTCGCCGCCGATCTGGTCCCCGACGGCGCGACCATCGAGTGCGGCATCGGGGCACTGCCGGGCGCGGTCGTCAGCGCGCTGGCCGACCGACGGGGATTACGCTATCACTCCGGACTGGTATGCGACGCCGTCGTCGATCTCGACCTCGAGTCGTGCGTCGGCGGCGCGCTCATAGGCACGCCGCGGCTCTTCGACTGGGCGCGCGAAAATCCGCGCCTCCGGCTGCGCTCCTCCGATATCACCCATGGCGCGAGCCCGCTCGCAAAAATCCCTCGCTTCGTCGCCATCAACTCCGCCGTGGAGGTCGACTTCACCGGCCAAGCGAACGGCGAGGTGGCGCGGGGCAGCTACGTGGGTGCGGTCGGCGGCGCGCTGGATTTCGTGCGCGCGGCGAACCAGTCCGCGGGCGGCGTCTCCATCGTGGTGCTGCCGGCTTCGCGCGTCGTCGACAAGCTCTCCGGGCCGGTATCCGTGCCGCGCAGCGAAGCCGGTGTTGTCGTCACGGAGCTCGGCGTCGCGGACCTGCGCGGCTGCACCTTGGCCGAGCGTATGCGGCGCATGCGAAAGATCAGCGGAAACTCCTGAGCTCGCGCACCGTGGAGAACGGCGCCGAGGCGATCGCGACGCAGACCAGGGCGAAGGCGAAGCCGACCTTGTAGCCACCCGTGAGGTCGTGCAGCAGCCCGCCGACGAAGGAGCCGAAGGCCGCCCCGACTGCATTCGCGGCGTAGATGCCGCCGTAGATCGCCGCGACGTTGCGGCCGGCGAAATACCGTGTGCTGACCGAGGAGACGAGCGGTCCGCGCACGCCCATGCAAAGGCCGAAAGTGGGGACGAATAGGACGAGCAACCAGGTGAGGGGCGCGAGCGCCATCGCGAGGAGGAACACCATGCCGCTCGCCGTGCCGATGAAACTCGCGGTGATGACCCGACGATAGCCGAAGCGGTCGGACGTAAAGCCGCTGCCCATCACGCTCATCGCCGACATCAAGCCGATCGCGCCGTAGGCAGTGGCTGCGGCGATCGGCGAAAAGCCGGCATCGATGAAAAAGGCCACCAGCTGCACCAGCACGGCGAACATCCCGGCCGCCGTGAAGAAGAAGACCTGGGTGAGCCCCCAGTACACCGGGCTGCGCAGCGCCGTCCGAAGCGTCCACCCTTCGCCGGCGCCTTTCGCCCTCGTCGGCCGGTGCTCAGGGCTGCCGCCGGCGAAGCGGCCCCAGGGCAGCGCGAACGTCACGAGCGGCGCGGCAAGAAGCAGCGCCGTGCCGAGCAGGCGATACGCGCCGCGCCAGTCGTGCTCGGCGACCAGGTGCTGGGCGAGCGGCACGAGCACCAGCGTGCCGACGCCGAAGGACGAATAGGCGATGCCGATGGCCGTCGAAAGGCGCGCGCGGTACCAGCGCGAAAGCAGCGCTGACGCTGGCACCATGCCATTCAGGCTCACCCCGACGCCGACCAGCGCGCCGATCAGGAGATAGAACTGCCAAAGACTGGTCAGCCCGCCGGCGAAGAAGAACGCGGCGCCCAGGCAGGCCGTGCCGGCACCATAGACCCAGCGCGGCCCGACCCGGTCGAAGACCAGGCCGACCAGCGGCGCGGTAAATCCGTGGACCAGCAGGTACACCGAGTACACGCTCGTCGTCTGCGAGCGCGCCCAGCCGAATTCCCGCTCGAGCGGCAGCAGGAAAACGGCATAGGTGTCGCCCAGCCCGCGCCCGAACATGTTGAGCGCGAAGCACGCCGCGAGCACCGCGAGCGCCGTTCGCGGAATCAGGTTCTTTCGGCCGGCTCGAGGCCGAACACCTGGCGAAGGTAGCGGAGGTAGCCCGCGTCCTTGCTGACCGTCTTGCCGGGAGCATCCGAGACCTTCGCGACCGGCTGGCCGTTGCACTCGGTCATCTTGATGACGATGTTGATCGGCTCATAGCCCAGGTCGTTGGTGAGGTTCGTGCCGATGCCGAACGCAGTGATCGCCCGGCCATGGAAGCGCCGCGCGATGCCGATCGCGAGCGGGAAGGAAAGCTGATCGGAAAAGATCAGCTGCTTGGTGCGGGGATCGACGCGATTGCGCCGGTAGTGCGCGATCAGCTTCTCGCCCCACTCGAACGGATCGCCGGAGTCGTGGCGCGCGCCGTCGAAGAGCTTGCAGAAGTACATGTCGAAGTCGCGCAGGAAGGCGTCGGTGCCGTAGGTGTCGGCGACGGCGATGCCGAGGTCGCCGCGGTACTCCTGCGCCCATTTGTCGAAGGCGAAGGTCTGCGAGTCGCGCAGCCGGGGACCGAGCGCCTGGCAGGCCTGCATGTACTCGTGCGCCATCGTGCCGAGCGGCGTCATGTTGTTGCGCATGGCGAACCACACGTTGGAAGTGCCGGCGTAGTACTCGGGCACCTCGCGCTTCAGGGTCTGCAGCACCTCCTCCTGCCACACTCGTGAGAAGCGGCGCCGCGTGCCGAAGTCCGAGATCCGGAAGCCGAGCTCCGGCTCCACGGTGCGCACGAGGTCGATCTTGCCCTTGAGCCGCCGCCGCCCTTCGTCGAGATTGGGGTGCGGCTGGGTGCGGCGGAAATAGACCTCGGAGACGATGGCGAGCACCGGTATCTCGTACAGGATCGTATGCAGCCAGGGACCGCGGATGCTGAGGTCCATCTCGCCCGGACGCTCGCCTGCAGCGATGTGCAGGTACTTCTCGTTGAAATGAAACAGGCCGAGGAAGTCGACGAAGTCCGATTTCATGAAACGAAGCGAGCGCAGATACTCCAGCTCGTCATCGCGGAAGCGCAGCGAAGCCAGCGCGGCAACTTCAGCGCGGATTTCGTCCAGGGTGGGCCGGAAGTCGATGCCCTCGGTGCGGCACTTGAACCGGTACTCCACCTGCGCGCCAGGGAAATGATGCAGGACCACCTGCATCATCGTGAATTTGTAGAGGTCGGTGTCGAGCAGCGACTGGATGATCATCCGAGGACCATTGTAACCGCGGCTTCCGTTACGCTCCTGCGGCACGAGGTAGTCTTGCCTCATGTGCGGCCGTTATGCCCTTCATGCCGATCCCCAGGTCGTGGCGATGCAGTTCGGCCTCGGGGCGCCGCCTTCGCTCGACCCGCACTACAACATCTGCCCGGGGACCGATGTGCTGGTGGTGCGCGTCGACCGCCGCGGCACGCGCGTGCCCGGGCGATGCCGTTGGGGCCTCATCCCGCGCTGGGCGGCGGAACCTTCCATCGGCCACAAGCTTGCCAATGCGCGCGGCGAGAGCCTGAATGAGAGGCCGGCGTTCCGCGAGGCCTTCCTCGGCGGGCGCTGTCTCGTGCCGGCAAGCGGCTACTACGAATGGCAGGCCGTCGCCGGAAGAAGGCGGCCGTGTTACCTGCGCCCGCTCGACGCGCCCCTGTTCGGTCTCGCCGGGATCAGCGCGCTGTGGCGCGGCCCGCGGGGTGCGATGCGAAGCGTCGCGCTGATCACCGCCGCAGCGAATGCGCTGTCGGAGCGAATCCACGACCGCATGCCCGTCATCATCGCGCCCGAGCACTATGGAACATGGCTGGACCCGCAAACCGAGCCACAGGCGCTGCACCGGCTGGTCGCTCCCTACCCCGCCGAGCGCATGGCGGCCCATGAAGTGAGCCAGCGGGTCAACACGCCGGCGAACGATGACCCGGCCCTCGTCGAGCCGGCGGCAGAGAGCGCGCCGCAGCGCGACTTGCTGTAGCTTCGGCCGATACTGTATATAATGCCAGTCATGGATTCGTCGAATGCGCTGACCGAACGCCAGGCCGAGATTCTCCGCCTCGTGCGCGAGCTCACGGAAGTATCAGGCTATCCGCCCACGCGGGCCGAGATCGCCGAGCGCATGGGCTTTCGCTCGGTGAACGCGGCGGAGCAGCATCTGCGCGCGCTGGAGAAGAAGGGCGCGATCGAGATCTCCTCCGGCGCGTCGCGGGGCATCCGTGTGCGCGACGCGCGACCGGCGAGCCGGCGGCTGCTCGAGCTGCCGGTGGTCGGAAGAGTGGCGGCCGGCGCGCCCATCCTCGCGGAGGAAAACGTGCAGGGTCACTACCAGGTGGACCCCAACCTCTTCACCCCGCGTGCCGATTATCTGCTGCGCGTGCGCGGCATGTCGATGCGCGACGCCGGCATCCTGGAAGGCGACCTGCTCGCGGTGCATCGCACGCCCGAGGCGCGCAGCGGCCAGATCGTGGTGGCGCGCCTCGCCGACGAGGTGACCGTGAAGCGCTTGCGCCGGCGTGGTCACACGGTGCAGCTCGAAGCGGAGAATCCGGAGTTCGCCCCCATCGAACTCGACCTGCGCCGCGATGCGCTCGCCATCGAAGGCGTCGCGGTCGGCGTAATACGCAACGGCAAGGGCCTCTGAGAAGCCGATAGAATGGCGCAGGCTTTCCGCCTGCGCATGATCGACACCACGCTAGCGACCGGCGCCGCGCGCGCCGACTTGAGCCCGGCCGTGCTCGCGGCGCAGATCCGCGATCGCGCCGATCCCCGCCTCGTGCTGGCCGACCGGGTCGAGCAGCTCTACAGCCAGCTGCCGCTCGGCATGGTGACGACGATCGCCATCGGTTTCATCGCCGCGGTCGAGCTGCGCGAAGGCCGCTTCATCGAGCTCGTGCTCTTCTGGAGCACCTTGCTCGTCGTCGTGGTCGCCCTGCACGCCGTGCTCTACCTCCGCTACCGCCGCGAGGCCGACAAGCTCGCGCAGGCGCCGCAGTGGCTGCGCTGGCTCGGCATCGGCGCCTTCGCCGCCGGAGCGGTCTGGGGGTTCGCCGCCGCCGTGTTCTTTCCCTCCCACACCGATGAGCGCCAGGTGTTCCTCGCGTTCCTGCTCTCCGGCGCGATCTCGGGCGGCATCCCGATCTACGCCGCGTCCTGGCCGATCTTCGCCGCCTATGCGGCGGCGATCGCCCTGCCCTTCACGTACGTGCTCGCGACGTTCGGCAACCGGCTTTTCGCCGAGATCGCGCTGCTGATCCCGCTCTTCTACGGCGTGACCGTGGCGATCGCCTACCGGCTGAACAGCGTCTTCTTCTCGGGCTACCGCCTGCGCCACGCCTACGGCCGGTTGACGGAGGACTACAGCGTGCTCAACCGCCGTCTCGAAAAGCAGCTCGTCGAGCTCGACGAGGCGCGACGCCAGGTCGAGGCGAGCGGCCGCAAGCTCGCGCTTTTCGCCGAGCGCGCGCCGATCGCGGTGCTCGAGCTCGCGGCGGAGGGCACCGTGACGCAGGTCAACCAGGCGGCCGAGCTGCTCTTCGGCTATGCCGCGGCGGAGCTGATCGGCGGCTCGGTGAAGCGCCTGGTGCTGCCGCAGTACGAGGCGGACTTCGACCGGCAATGGGCGCAGCTCCTCGCGACGCGCATGCCGATGGCCGGCCTGAAGATCCGCAATCTGCGCCGCGACGGCATCTCGATCGTCTGCGAGTGGACCGTCACGCCGCTGGTGAATCCCGAGGGCACCATCATCTCGATCATCGCGCAAGGCCGCGACATCACCGCCCAGCTGGAAGCCGAGCGCATGAAGAAGGAATTCACCTCCACGCTCTCGCACGAGCTGCGCACCCCGCTCACTTCGATCATCGGCTCGCTGCAGCTCATCAACGCCGGCGTGCTCGGCGAGGTGCCGAAGGACGTCGCCGAGCTCACCGACGTCGCGGAGCGCAACGGCCAGCGCCTGCTCGACCTGATCAACGACATCCTGGACATCGAGAAGATCGAATCGGGCAAGCTGACGCTCGCTCCCGAGACGCTGCGCATCGACCAGCTGGTGCAGGAAGCGATGGTGCTGAACAAGGGCTTTGCCGACCGCTTCAAGGTGCGCTTCGAGCCGCGCGGCGCGCTCGTCTGCGGGGAGGTACGCGCCGACCACAAGCGGCTGCTCCAGGTGATGACCAACCTGCTCTCCAACGCCGCGAAGTTCTCTCCCGAAGGCCAGGTCGTGGAGATCAGCACCGAGACGCGCGACGCGGCGCTCCGCGTCGCTATCCACGACCATGGCCCCGGCATCCCGGAGGCCTTCCGGCCGCGCCTGTTCGGCCGGTTCAGCCAGGCCGATTCCACCGCCTCGCGCCAAAAGGGCGGCACCGGGCTCGGCCTCGCCATCAGCAAGCGGCTGATCGAGATGATGGAAGGCAAGATCGGCTTCGAGGACCGCCCGGGCGGCGGCACGACTTTCTGGTTCGAGCTGCCATGCCTCAGCGCCCGCTAGAGCGCATCGTCTACGTCGAGGACGACGAGGACATTCAGCGCATCGTGCGCATGTCGCTCGAGCGCGTCGGCAAGATGACCGTGCAGATCGTGACCGATCCTCTCACGGCGATCGGCGCGATGAGCGCCTTCAAGCCCGACCTCGTCATGCTCGATTGGATGATGCCTGGCATGGACGGCCCGACGCTGTTCCGCGAGATGAAGAAACGGCCGGAAGTCGCCGGCCTGCCGGTGGTGTTCATCACCGCGAAGGCGGCGCCGCGCGACCTCGAGGAGCTGAAGACCCTCGGCGCCGCGGGCACGATATCGAAGCCCTTCTCCCCAAAGGATCTGCCCGACCAGCTGCGGGCGATCTGGTCCAAACTGCCCTGAAGCTGCCCTAGTGCAGCTTCAGGGTGCTGTCCGGCCCGGCCTGCGGGCCCCTCTCGTCGAGCGTGCGGACGAGGAAGCCGATGACTTCGTCGGCGTTGCGGAACCGGGCCTCGCGGTCCTTCTCGAGCAGCTTGTCGAGCAGGCGCTGGTAGGTCTGCAGCGATTCG
>DASQYN010000309.1:0-4930 GCA_035639215.1 Burkholderiales bacterium | reverse complement strand
GATCGTCGGCGCCGGCCTTGTGCTCGCCGGGCGAGAGCCCGGCGGCGAGCGCCGCTTTCCACGCAATCGCCGCATGGGAAATGGGCGCGGCGCGCACGAAAGGCGGAACGGGCAGGTCGGTCGGCTCGCGCAGGTAATCGGAGTAGGCGACGACCAGAAGGTGACGCAGGCCCTCCAGGCCCTCGATCTCGCCGTATACCTCCTGGCCGACGATGGCGACGCTCGCCTGCGCGTCCTCGACGTAGTGGCGCAGCTCGTCGCGGCGGTTCATCGGATTCACGGGCACGACGACCGCGTCGGCGCGCAGGATGCCGTAATAGGAGATGACGAACTGCGGGCAGTTCTGCAGGTCGAGAAGCACCCGATCCCCCCTGCGCACGCCACAGCGGTTCTGCAGAAAGCCCGCGAGCGCGTCCGCCGCGCGCTTAAGCTCGGCGTACGTCACACGGGTGCCGTAGTAATTGAGGGCCACCTTGTCGGGGTGCTGGCCGGCGCGCGCGGCGAGGTTCGTATACACGCTCGTGCGCGGCACCTCCAGGGTGCGCGCGAGGCCGGGCGGCCAGTGCGCGAAGTGCCGGCTGAACATGTCAGAGAGCGTAGCGCTTCACCGCGTCCTCGTCCCAGGCGATGCCGCTGCCGGGACGATCGCCAGGTATCAGATTACCGTTCTCCAGGCGCGCCGGCTCGGCGAGGACGGCATCGGCCCAGTCGACGTATTCGAGCCAGTGGCAGGTCGGCGTCACGGCGAGGAGATGCGCGCTCACCTCGGGAAAGAGATGGCTCGACATCTCGACGCCGGCGGCCTGCGCGAGCGCCGCGGCGCGCAGCCAGCCGGTCACCCCGCCGATGCGCTCGGCATCGGGCATCACGTAGTCGCACGCGCCGGCGCCGAGCGCCTGCGCCATCTGCTCCGGCCCCATGAAGTTCTCGCCGATCTGGATCGGCGTCGCCACTTCGCGGGCCACGCGGGCGGAGCCGGCGAAGTCGTCGGCGCGCACCGGCTCCTCGATCCAGAGCACGCCGCCCGCTTCGTCGATCATGCGTCCACGGCGGATCGCTTCCGCCGCCGTCAGGGCCTGGTTGAAGTCCACCATGAGGACGATGTCCGGGCCGATCGCCTGCTTCACGGCGCGCAGCGCCTCCAGGTCGGCGCGCGCTTCGGCACGCCCGAGGCGCAGCTTCACCGCGCGGAAACCCTCTTTGACCAGCTCGACCGCCTCGCGTGCGAGCTGTGACGGCTCCAGGATGCCCAGCCCTTTCGAGTTGTAGGCTGGGATCGGCCGCGGCGCGCCGCCCAGCAGGCGCACCAGGGGCACCTCGTGCGCCTGCGCCATCGCATCCCACGCCGCCATGTCGATTCCCGCCATCGCGATCAGCACGACGTTGTGCACGCCGAGGAGCGCATAGCGGGCGCGCAGCTTCTTCTCGAGGTCGAGCGGCGCCACCTCGTCGCCCTCGATCATCGCCGCCATCGCCTCGACGAGCCTGGCGAGCGGTGGCAGATGATGTTTGGCGATGCCGAAGAGGTACGAGCGCCCGACGATGCCCTGGTCGGTCTCGAGATCGAGAAGGAGCAACGCCGCGGTGGTCACCGCGGCGATGCTGGTTTGCAGCGGCCGCTTCATCGGCGCGGCGACCGGCCGCGCCCGTATCGCGCGGATCTTCATCGGCCGCCGAACTTCGGCTTGCGCTTCTCCATGAAGGCGCGGCGGCCCTCGATGTAGTCGGCGCTGGTGGCGCAGCGCTCGATGGCGGCGGCCATGCGCAGCGGGTCCGGAGCGCCGGAGGCCTTCACGTACTCCTCGAGGATCGTCTTGCTGTTGGCGATGGCGAGCGGAGCGTTCTCGCAAAGCGTGGCCAGGATCTCCTCCACGGTGCGCTCGAGCGCCGCGTCGTCGAGGACGCGGTGCACGAGCCCCATCGCCGCCGCCTCCTGCGCGCCGTAGCGGCGGCCGAGGAACATGATCTCGCGCGCCCAGGCATGGCCCACCGTCTCGAGCAGCCGCTTGTGGCCCTCGACGTTGTAGGCGAGCCCGAGCCGGGCGGCGGGAATGGCGAACTGCGCCGAGCGGCCGCAGTAGCGCAGGTCGCAGGCGAGGGCGATCTCCAGCCCGCCGCCCATGCAGAAGCCGTAGATCATGGCGACGCTCGGCTTGGGCGAGCCCTGGATCGAGTGCAGCACGCGGTCGAGCAGGTTGTCGTAGGCGCCGACCGAGGAGCGCTCGGCGCGGTTCTTCTCGAACTCGGAGATGTCGGCGCCGGCGGCGAAAGCCTCGCTCCCGGAGCCGCGGAAGGCGACGCAGCGTACTTCGGGATCGGCGTCGAAGCGCGCCATCGCCTCGGGAATGGCGCGCCACATCGCGCCGTTGATCGCGTTTCGCTTCGCCGGCTGGTCGAAGACGAGCCAGCCTACGGCGCCGCGCTTTTCGACGAGCAGGCGGCCTTCGCTCACGGTTTTCCGCCCGGGCCGTAGATCGACGGCACCACCGAGCGCGGGTCGCGCCGCGCCCAGCGGCCCGCCTCGACCTGGTGCAGGAAGTCCTCGAGCAGTCGGTTGAAGAGCGCCGGCTCTTCCAGGTTGATGGCATGCCCGCTGCAGGGCAGGACCGCAAGCCCGGCAGTGGGGATGCAGCGCTTGAGGAAGAGGTTCGCCTCCAGGGCCGGCTCCTCCTCGTCGCCGAGCATGAGCAGCGTCGGCGTGCTGATGCGCTTCAACTCGTCCACCAGGTCGTAGAGCGAAGGCCGGCGCCCCTGGTAGCCGTCCATGGTATTGGCCGAGCCCTTGGCCGAGTGCTCGGCGAGCTGGCGGATGTATTCGGCGAAGCTGCGCGGGTCCTTGTTCTGCAGCTGCACGCGGGTCGGGCCGTGCCCGTAGGTCGCCGCGAACTTCTCCATGCCCTCGCGGCGGATGAACTCGGCATTGGCGCGCGAGTCGACCTGGAATTTCGCGTATTGCCCGGGGTGGCTGCCATAGGCGCCGCCGGCCGCGGTCAGCGAGAGCGCGCGGCGACCGTGCGCGATGCCGAAATGCAGCACAGCGAAGGCGCCCATGGAGAGCCCAACGATATGCGCCCGTTCGAGCTTCAGCGCGTCCAGCACCGAGAGGATATCGTCGCGCGCCCGCTGCTGCGAATAGCGCGCCGCGTCCTCGGGCACCTCGGAGGGTGGGTAGCCACGCGCGTTGTACGTGATGCAGCGATAGCGGCGGGCGAAATGGCGCACCTGCGGCTCCCAGCTGCGCTGATCGCCCGCGAACTCGTGGACGAAGACGATCGGTACGCCGCTGCCGGTCTCCTCGTAATGGAGCTGAACTGCGTCATCGGTGGTCAGCAAGGGCATGTGGCATTCTATGGCGATGAAAGCCGTTGTCTGCAAGCAGTTCGGGCCGCCGGAGTCGCTCGTCGTCGAGGAGCTCGCCTCGCCCAGCCCGGGGCCGGGCGAAGTCGTGGTCGCGGTGAAGGCGGCGAGCGTCAACTTCCCCGACGTGCTGATCATCCAGAACAAGTACCAGTTCAAGCCGCCGCTGCCCTTCTCGCCCGGCAGCGAGCTCGCGGGTGTGGTGAAGGAGGTGGGCGCCGAGGTGCGGGACTTCCGCCCCGGCGACCGGGTCATGGCCTTCACCACGTACGGCGCCTTCGCCGAGGAAGTGAAGACCGAGGCGACGCGCCTCATTCCCCTGCCGAAGCCCATGGACTTCGTCACCGGCGCGGCGTTCCTGCTGACCTACGGAACGTCGGACCACGCGCTGCGCGATCGCGGCGCCCTGCAGCCGGGCGAGACTCTGCTCGTGCTCGGCGCCGCGGGCGGCGTCGGCCTCGCCGCGATCGAGATCGGCAAAGCGCTCGGCGCGCGCGTCGTCGCCTGCGCATCGAGCGAGGAGAAGCTGGCCGTTTGCCGCAGCCACGGCGCCGATGCGACGATCAACTACGCCGGCGAAGACCTGCGCGAGCGCATCAAGGCGTTGACCGACGGCCGCGGCGTCGACGTGGTCTACGACGCGGTCGGCGGCGCCTACAGCGAGCCCGCGTTCCGCTCGCTCGCCTGGCGCGGCCGGCACCTCGTGGTCGGCTTCGCGGCCGGCGAGATTCCCCGGCTGCCGCTCAACCTGCCGCTCCTCAAGGGCGCGGCGCTGGTCGGCGTGTTCTGGGGCGATTTCGCCCGGCGCGAGCCGCGCGCCTTCGCGCAAAGCATCGCGCAGCTCGGCCGCTGGTACGCGGAGGGAAAGCTCCGCCCGCACATCTCGCAGACGCTGCCGCTGGACGAGGCGGCGCGGGCGATCCGCCTGCTCGCGAGCCGGCAGGCCAAGGGCAAGGTCGTCGTGACGGTGTCGCCATGACGAAGGCACTGGAGTCTCTCGGCCGCTACCGCATCCAGGGCGTGCTCGGCAAGGGCGCGATGGGGCTCGTCTACGACGGCCTCGACCCGAAGCTCAACCGCCGCGTGGCGATCAAGACCATCCTGACGAGCACCCTCGATGAAGCGACCGCGAAGCATTACGAGATGCGCTTCATGCGCGAAGTGCGTGCCGTGGCGCGGCTCAACCATCCGAACATCGTGCAGGTCTACGACTACGGCACCGAGGGCGGGCTCGCTTACATCGTCATGGAGTACATCGACGGCAAGGAGCTGAAGGACGCCTTCGACGCGGGCGAGCGCTTCCCCCTGCCGCAGGTGCTGCGGTTGATGGCGGAGCTGCTCGACGCGCTCGATCTCGCGCACGAGGCGGGCGTGATCCACCGGGACGTCAAGCCGGCGAACGTGATGATCGACGCGGCGGGCCGCGTCAAGCTGACCGACTTCGGCGTCGCGCGGATCACCGACTCGGACGCGGACACAAGCGAAGCGACGCGCGCCGGCGCGATCATCGGCACGCCCGCCTACATGTCACCCGAGCAGATCCAGGGCCAGCCGATCGACCGGCGGAGCGACG
>DASQYN010000308.1:0-4376 GCA_035639215.1 Burkholderiales bacterium | reverse complement strand
AACTCGCGTCCGCTGCGGCGCTGGGCGAGCGCGTGCATGAGCGCCACGCCACCCTCCCTGTCCGGACGCGGCAGCGCGATCGACGGCGCGATGGCGCGCGTCCTCACGCGGTCGGGCTTCGTCCCACGGATGAAGCTCAATGCCACCTTGGTCAGCGTACTCACTCGGCGAGCCTGCTCCCTTTGGGCGAGCCGGCTTTGCGCGAGATCAAGGACTCGGCCGCGCGCAAGCGTTCAATGGCGCGATGGAACAGCGCGTGGCAATCAAGCTCGAGGTGAACGGCGAGGAGCGGGAGTTCCACGGCGCGGCCGACACGCCGCTGCTCTGGGCGCTGCGCGAAGACTTCGGCCTGAAGGGCGTGAAGTACGGCTGCGGCACCGGTGCCTGCGGAAGCTGCATGGTGCTCGTCGACGGCGAGCCGCGCCACAGCTGCATGCTGCCGGTCGCCGATGTCGCGGGTCAGCGCGTGCTCACGATCGAAGCGCTCGCGCGCGAGCCGCAGCGGCCGCTCGTCCAGGCCTGGGTGGCCGAGCAGGTGCCGCAATGCGGCTACTGCCAGCCGGCGCAGCTTCTCACCGCCACCTGGCTGCTCGAGCGCCATCCCGACCCGAGCGATGCGCAGATCGACGACGCGATGTCGCACGTGCTCTGCCGCTGCGGCACGTACCCGCGCATCCGGCGCGCCATCCATCGCGCCGCGTCGTGGTCCTCCAAGGAGCCCATGCAGCGAACTGACGCGCTCGCGGCGCTGCCTGCCGGGCCTTCGCACGCCGGCGTCGCGCTCGACCCGTGGCTGCGCATCAATCGCGACGGCAGCGTGACGCTGCTCGTCGACCGCGCGGAGATGGGGCAAGGCGCGATCACCGGGCTCGCCATGCTCGCCGCCGAGGAGCTCGAGATTCCGCTCGAGCGCCTGCACGTCGAATTCGCGCCGGCCGCGCCGGAATACGCGAATCCCCTGATCGGCGAGCAGCTCACCGGCGGCAGCACCAGCATTCGCGCGGCATGGGACACTCTGCGCCTCGCTGCCGCGCAGGCGCGCGAGCGCCTCATCGCGGCGGCCGCCGCGGCGTGGAAGGTTCCGCGCAGCGATTGCCGCGCGCAGGCGGGCGAGATCGTTCACGAGGCGAGCGGACGGCGCGCGCCGTACGCCGCGCTCGCCGCGAACGCGGCCGCTCGACGAGCGCCGCGTGGCGTGAAGCCGAAGCGCCCGCAGGAATTCCGGCTCATCGGCCATTCCGTGCCGCGCCTCGAGGTGCCCGACCTCGCGCTCGGCCGGGCGGTATTCGCGCTCGACGTGAGCTGGCCCACTCCGCTGACCGCGGTGCTGGCGCGCTGCCCGTCGTTCGGCGGCCGCGTCGCGAGCTTCGATCCAACGAAGGCGCTGAGCGTGCCGGGCGTCGTCGACGTGCGGGAGGTGGAAGGCGCGCTCGCCGTCATCGCGCGCAGCATTCCCTCGGCGCTGGCGGGGCGCGACGCGCTGCAGATCCGTTGGGACCTGTCCACCGCCTGCCGGCTCGACAGCGACGCCATCGGCGAGCGCCTCGTCGCAGCGCTCGAGCGTCCCGGCACGACGGCACGCGAGCGCGGCAACTTCGAACGCGGCCTCGCGCACGCCAAGCAGATCGTGGAAGCGCGCTACGAGACGCCGTATCTCGCCCATGCCGCGCTCGAGCCGCTGAGCTGCATCGCCCAGGTGACCGACGACGGCTGCGACATCTGGACCGGAACGCAGGCGCAGACGCGAGCGCAGGAACTCGCGATGGAGATCACCGGGCTGCCGCGCGAGCAGGTGCGAGTGCATTCGACCTATCTCGGCGGCGCCTTCGGCCGGCGCCTGAACCAGGACTACGTGGCCGAAGCGGTGCGCCTGGCGAAGATGACGCGCCGCTCGGTGCGCGTGCTCTGGACTCGAGCCGACGACCTGCAGCACGACTTCTATCGCCCGGCGAACGTGACGGCGCTGCGCGCCGGGATCGACGCGCGCGAGCGCGTCTGCGCATGGTCGCAGCGCATCGCCGGCCCGGCGCTCGCCCTCGACGGCGTCGACATCCCGTACGCGGTCCATAACCTGCGCGAGGTCCACATCGAGGAAGACCCGGGTGTGCCGGTCGGCGCGTGGCGCTCGGTCGGCGCCTCGCAGAACGCCTTCGCCGTCGAGTGCTTCATGGACGAGCTCGCGGTGGCGGCGGGCCGCGATCCGCTCGAGTTCCGGCTGTCGGCGCTGAAGCATGCGCCGCGCCACCGAGGCGTGCTCGAGTTCGTCGCCGACGAGGCGGACTGGCACCGCCGCATGCCGGCGGGCAAGGGCTGCGGCATCGCCGTCTATCACTCGTTCGCAAGCTGGGTGGCGATGATTGCCGAGGTGTCGACGACCGAAAGCGCGTTCAAGGTAGAGCGCATCGTCTGCGCCATGGATTGCGGGACCGTCGTCAATCCGGATGCCGCGAAGGCGCAGGTGGAAGGCGCGATCATCTTCGGCCTGAGCGCCGCGCTGCAGGGCGAGATCACGTTGCAGGACGGCGCCGTGCAGCAATCGGGCTTCAAGGATTACCCGATCCTGCGCATGCGCGATACGCCCGAGATCGAGGTGCATTTCGTGCCGAGGCGCGCCCATCCGGGCGGGGTCGGCGAGCCCGGGGTGCCGCCGGTCGCGCCGGCGGTGGCGAACGCGGTCTTCGCCGCGACCGGCAAGCGCCTGCGGCGCCTGCCGCTTCTGCGCTGAGGCGGCGATGCCCATCGTCTCGACCCACGAGCTGCGCGGCACGAGAGAGGCGGTCGAGGGGCTTCTCGAAGAGCTCGGCGTGCGCGCTTTCCTCTACACGATCGAGCAGAAGGACGGCGCGTGGACCGCGAGGATCGAATGCGCGATCGACGGCGGCTGGCAGACCCAAGTGCTGCCCCTCGATCCGCACGCGCTCGCCGCGAGCCTGCGCGATCCGGAGTTGCGCGCCCGGCTGCGTGCGGACCGGGCGTCGCGGCTTCGCGCCTGCTCCCTCTAGATGCGGCGCTTTCGCGCCGCGATCGTCGGCTACGGAAGACTGGGACGCGCCTGCGCCGAGGCGGTGAAGGACTCGCCCGAGCTCGAGCTCGCCGGCATCGTGCGCCGCGGCGATCACATCCGCGACCTGCAAGCGGTCGACGTGGCGCTGGTCTGCGTGCCGTGCGAGGCCACGCCAGCGGTGGCGGCCGAGCTCCTCGAGCAGCGCTTCGCGGTGGTCGAGTGCGCGGTGCTCGAAGGCAAGGCGCTCGAGGCGCACCATGCCGAGCTCTTCCGCATCGCCGAGCTGCGCCGCGCGCGGGCCATGGTCGCCGCCGGCTGGGACCCCGGCGTCTTCACGCTGCTCGAGCGCGCCTTCGAAATGCTGATCCCGCGCGGTGCGAGCGAGCTGACGCGCCGTCCGGCGGTCGGCCTGCACCATATCGCCGAGGCGCTTCCCGGCGTGCGCGCCGCTTTGGCCGCGGACCGGCACGTCGGAGCCGAGCGCCAGCGCTACGTCTACGTGGAGCTGACGCCCGGCGCCCGGCTCGACGAGGTGCGCACGGCGATCGCCGCCGATCCCGCGTTCGCGGGCGAGCAGACCGAGGTTTTCGCCGTCGACAGCATCGCCGGCATGGAGGCCTCGGGTCACGGCGTGCTGCTCGAGCGGCGCGGCACGGGCGGGCACAGCGAGCATCCGGCGCTGGTTTTCGAGGCGCGCTTCGACCCGACGCTCTTCGCCGCGCGCGTCATGCTCGACGGCGCGCGCCGCCTGCCGAAGCTCGCGCCGGGCGGCCACTACTACAGCCTTGAATTCACCTCCGCGCGCAGCTCCTCCTCGCGCCCGAGATAGCGCGGCGAGATTCCAGCTGTAGGCGGCGAGCTTGTGCTCGACGCGCTCGAGAAAGCCCGGCGGCCCGTAGAGCCGCAGCCGCGCGCCGCGCCCGAGCAGCACGCGCACCAGCCGGTCGAGCCCGGCGAAATGATCCATGTGCGCATGCGACACCAACACGTCGGAAAGGCGCAGGATTTTCTTCGGCGGGAGCTTCGCGATGTCGCCCACGTCGAAGAGCAGCGCGCGCTTCTCGTCGCGGAAGTCGAGGTACAGTGCCGGATCGCCGAACACGCCGTTCACCAGCTCGGCCGAGACCGTCGTGACCATCTCAACTTCCCAAGGCGCGCGTGCCGGCGCCACGCTCCTGCTCGGCGTCGTTCTTGTCTGCGCCGCGCCGCTCGCCGGCCTCGCGCTCGCCCACCGGCCGCTCGCGCCTTTCCTCGCGTTTCCACCCCGCACGGCCTACGTCCCGCATGCCGGGTTCCACTGGCTCGCCTGGGTCTTGTTCTCGCTTCCGGCATTCGCCGCGATCGCCGCCTTCGCGTGGGCGCTGCGCCATGC
>DASQYN010000307.1:0-3608 GCA_035639215.1 Burkholderiales bacterium | reverse complement strand
TAAAGCACCGTGCCCTGGGCCTTGCCGCGCGCCGGCAGGAACCACGCGAAGAGCTCGGTTCCATCAGCCGCGTGCAGCTCGACCGGCTGGTAGTCGAGACCGTAGAGGCCGGGAGTCTGGAAGAGCGTCCGGTCCGGCTGGAAAAACACCGACGTGCAGCCGCCGAGGCAGAGGGCAAGGAGCAAGGCGGTGAGGCGCCGCATGTCGGAGCCAAGCCTGCAGTAAAAGTGTTACACGGTGGCGTGAGGCAGGCTACTGCACTGGAGGCAGGTCAACGGACTCAAAAATACAAGCTCAACGAAAGCAGTGCCGAGCTGAGGTGCTGGCCAGCTTCGCGCTTGCGGCCGAGATCGAGCTTCAGGGCGACATCGCGCGCCAGAGTCCAGCGCGCCTGCACGCCAACCGACCCCGGCCGGTCATGCTCACCGGCGAAGTTGTCCAGTCCCTCGGCATAGGCGTGGAGGCGCCAGCCGGGGAGCGGATCGATGAGCGCGCCGAGCCGCGCACCTGCGCCCAGCGCGTAGCCATGCTCGAGGTCGTGGTGGGCACGGGCGCTCGCCTGCGCCATGGCATAGACGAGGCCGCCTCCCGGCGTGGACCAGGTCCCGCCGAGCGAGCCGTCGGCGACGGGGACGAGCGGCTCGCTTCCCGTGTCGATGAACATGCGCCGCCAGCCGAACGAGGCTCCCCACGACTTCGGCTGCAGAAACTCGTCGCGCGGCGCAAGCGAGAAGATGTCGATCGGGGTAAAGCTCTCCAGGCGCGTTCCCGAGTTCCGGTAGTGGCGTACCCGCACGTCGAAGAACTCGATCTGCGCGCCTCGCGCATAGCCGGCGTCGTCGTCGAGGATGTCGTGGTAGGTCGGCCGGTAGCCGAGCTCCTGGAAGGCTTCGCCGCGCCGCGAGCCGAACCCGGCGCTCGCTCGCGAGGTGCCGTGTCCCTGGTCGGGGCGCACGCCCGGCTCGATCTGCGGCGCCTGCGAGGGCACCGCAATGCGGTTGCGGGCGACGAGCAGGTCGTGCGCCAGCGCCTGCGGGTCGGCGACATCCTTTTCGCCGCTCGCGCGGCGATACGTAAGGTAGTCGTAGCCGGTCTCCAGCACAGCGGCCGCGCGCTCGGAGGGCAGCGCGTCGAGCGGGGCCGTGTCGGGGCGGAGGCGCGCCAAGCCCAGGTCCCTCGCCATGCGCCGCTCCTCGGGCGGCATGCCGGCGATGCGGCGCTCGATGACGGTCGAGTTGGCCGGGCGGTAAACCACCTTGCGCACGAGCCCCGCCTGGCGCACCACGGCGCGAATCGTGTCGGAAGGCAGCGCCCAGAGGCGAAACGGTGCGGTTAGCTCGAGCTCGGGGCGCGCCACCTGCAGCAGGCCGAGAAGGTGGTAGGAGCAGTTCTCGTCGAAGAAGAAATACGCGAAATAAGCCGGAAGAAGCTCCCACGCATGGCGCAGCACCCGGTCGACCTCCTCGGCGGACAGATCGAGCTCGTACTCCCAGAGATCCCGGTTCTCGAGGTCGCCGTACTCGCGCACCTTGAGGTAGTACGGCAGCACCGAGAAGGTGCCGGGATAGCCGCCGAGCAGGCCCTTCACCGCGAACACCACGCCGTTCTTCTCGTCGGTATCGGCGGCGAAATTGATCGTGTACGCGAGAAGGCGCGTGCGCTCGTCCTGATCGCGGGCGTCGACGCGCAGCAAGGTGTGGCCATACATCGACGACGGGTTGTTCAAATAGGCCGAGGCGAAGACGAGGGTCAAGTGCTCGGCGTTCAGCGCCTCGTGCCACTCGCGGTAGCGGCGGCAGTCGGCGCGCGGCAGACGCGCAGGGTCGAACTGCAGCTGCTGGTCGAGCCAGCCGTAGCGTGCGATGAACGCGCATTGCGGGTGCTGCGCGTCTGCAGCCGCGGGCATGGGGGCGAAGAACCGGGCGAGGGTTGCCTCGAGCTCGGCGCGCGGATCGTCCTTGCCGCCCGTCGCGTTGAAGAACGCCGGGCTGTCGACCAGGCTGTGCACGCCCGGCGCTGCGACGTTGGGCACGTAATGGCCGAGCTTCAGCCACTCGGGACGCTCGGCAAGCCGTAGCTCGCGCGAGCGGGCCACCAGCTCGCTCAGGTACGGGTTCGGCTGCGCTGCGGACGGCGCGGCCGCGAACAACGCCGCGATGGCGATGAGAAAACTGCCCGTTCGCATGGTTTCCGAAGCAAAAAAAACCCCGTGGCCAAGCCACGGGGTTCGTGAGGGTTTAGCTTCCCGTCGGTGCTTTATTACAGCGCGGCGGTGTAGCGGGCAAGCTGCGCGTCGGCCGCGAGGACCTGGCGCAGGCCGGCGACGATCTCTTCGGTCGCCGCGCTGCTCGACGGGAAGATGCGCTGCATGTTCTCGCGAGCGACGCGGTCGAACTGCGCGCGGTCGGCCGCTTCCACGCCGAGCAGATGGGCGAGCGAGTCGAGCGCCTCGCCGCTGCCGACGGACATGTCGCGCGCCAGCTTCTCCTTGTTGCCGTCGATGAACATCGCCGTCTTCCAGCTCGACTTCACCGCGCCGTCCTGGGTGCAGCCCGACGTGCCGCTCGTGATGCCGAACGTCTGGTTGCCGAGGAAACCGTTGGTCGTGGCGCCGAGCACCTGCGGCGCCATGCCGGCCTGGCCGTCGAACAGTTTCGAGCCCCAGCCGCAGCTGCCGATATTATTCGCCTGGGCCATCGCCACCGCGGGAAAGAGCGCAGCAACCGATGCCACCACCAGAAGCTTCTTCATCAAGTTCTCCCTAGTTGTCGACAAAAAGTTGCGTTCCCCAACGGCGAGAACGTGGATCGATTCTTGAGGCCGCGCGAGAGCGCTGTCAAGGCGAGCGGGCGAATCGCGCGTGCACTATTTGCGCTTTTCGGCGCGCTGTTGCTTTCCGGCTGCACCGGCGCTTTCTTCCAGCCCGATCGGCTGGTGCACGCGACGCCCGCTAACCTGGGGCTCGCCTACGAGCCGGTCACGCTTCAGGCGGCCGACGGCGTCGAGCTCTTCGCCTGGTTCCTGCCGGCGCAGGGCGAGACGCGCGGAACGCTTCTCTTTCTGCACGGCAACGCCGAGAACATCAGCACGCATTTCGCGAACATCGCCTGGATGCCGGCTCAGGGATTCAACGTGCTCGCGCTCGACTACCGCGGCTATGGCGGCTCGCAAGGCGCGCCGTCCATCGCGGGCGCGCAGCTCGATATCGACGCGGCCCTGCAGGCGCTGCTCGCGCGGCGGGAAACCGCGGGCAGGCGCGTCGCCATCCTCGGCCAGAGCCTCGGCGCCTCGCTCGCGATCCATTATGTCGCGCACAGCAAATACCGCGACCGCGTCTGCGCGCTCGTCGCCGACAGCGCGTTCGCCGATTACCGGCTGATCGTGAAAGAGAAGCTCGCCAGCTTCGTGCTCACCTGGCCCTTGCAGTGGCTGCCCGCGATTACCGTCGACGACGAATACTCGCCCGAGCGCGCGGTCGCGGCCGTCAGCCCGATCCCGCTGCTGCTCATTCACGGCGAAGCCGACCAGATCGTGCCCGCCCACCATTCGCGGCTACTCTACGAGCGCGCCGCCGAGCCGAAGCAGCTCTGGCTCGTTCCGGGCGCCGC
>DASQYN010000306.1:0-7007 GCA_035639215.1 Burkholderiales bacterium | reverse complement strand
CGAGGTCGTCGTCGCCCATCGTCGCAACGAGCACATGAGCGCCGCGCGGCACGGAGTCGGCGGCGAAGCTCTTCTGCACGCTGCGGGCGTCCGGGAAGTCGCCTTCCTCGGCGTCCGGGTGCACCACGTCTACGCGGTAGCCCATCGCACTCGCGATGCGCGAGAGGCAGCGCACCATCGGCGTCGCGCCGAACAGAACCAGGCGCGGCTGCGGCAGGACCGGCTCGATATAGATTTCCACAGTGCCTCCGCTGTCGCAGGTCATCGGCAGCGCGACCATGCCGTGGCGCGGAGCGACGTTCATTTCGGGCGACAGGCAGAGCAGGCGCGGCTCGCCCTCGGCGATCGCGCGGCGCGCTTCGCGCACGCAGGTCTCGCGCGTGCAGCCGCCGCCCGCCCAGCCGTGATAGACGCCCGCCTCGGTGACGAGCGCAGTGTCGCCGACGCGCGCCGAGCTCGGCGGTTCCCGCCTCACCACGGTGACCAGCGCAAAGCGCTCGCCCCGCGCGGAAAAGCTCGCCGCGAGCGCCAGCAAATCGGGCCGCATGCCTCCTCCTCAGGAGATGCGGCCATGCTAGCGCAAAAAATCGGGGACGGAGCCCGAACTCCCGGCCTGCCCCCAGCACAAGATCAGACGCGCGGATAACGCCCTGGTATGGATCGCCGTGCAAGGGCGGCGTAAGGTCTCATCAACCACACCGCCGGGAGGCGTCCATGAAAAATCTCTGGCTGAGGATCCGGGAATACGCGGCGACGCTCAAGCCGTGCCGGCTTCCCATACTGTTCGTTCTGGGCGGCCTTGCCTTTCTTGCCTCCTCGCAGGGCGAAGACGTGGCGCGCGCGCTCGCCGAGCGCCGCAGCGGCGATGCGCACGCGATCTGGCAGGCACGCTGGTTCTTCGCCGCGACGCTCGCCTGGTCGCTCTCGGCGTGGTACTGGGCGCGCGCCACGCTCTTCCTCAAGCTGCCCGGCGTGCCCGCGCTCGGCGACGAGCACGTGCGGCGCCTTCGCGAATGGACGCCCCGCCTGCTCGGCTTCATCGCCGCGCTCGGCGTCGCCGTCGCCTTCTACCGCGCGGCGACCGGCTACGCGCCGAACGAGCAGGAAGACGTGCAGGCGCTCCTGCGCTCGTACGGGTTGTGGTGCATCGTGGGCGCTTTCGCTTTCCTCTTCACCGCGGCGGCGCGGCGTCCCGCCGCGCGCTACGCGTACGGGAAGCTGAAGGAGGGCTCGCGGCTGCAAACCGCGCTCGCGCCGGTCCTCGATCTGCCGCATCACGAAGAAGAGCACTACGGCGAGCTGTCGTTCCTCGAGCTCGCCCCCCTCACCCGCTGGCTGCTCGGCGTCGCAGTGGCGAGCGTGGTCGCGCTCTTCATCGTGCTCACCGCGGCGCCGCTCTCGGTCGCGCCGGCGATCGGCTCCGCCGGCATCGTCCTTCTCGCCGCGGCGGGCTGGATCACCCTCGGCACCATCGTCGACGTGATCGGCATGCAAGCGCGCTTCCCGGCCTTCACCGCGCTCTTCATCCTCGCGCTCGCCTTCAGCCCGCTGAACGACAACCACGCCGTGCGCACCCTGGACGCCGCGCAGCCCAAGGAAAGACTCGACGTGCGCGCACAGCTCAAGGCCTGGCTCGACACCCGGGAAGCGGAGCTCAAGGATCCCAAGGCGCGCGTGCCGATGTACTTCGTAGACGCCGAAGGCGGCGGCATCCGCGCCGCCTACTGGACGGTCACGGTGCTGGGCGAGATCCAGAACCGCCATCCCGCCTTCGCCGCGCATCTCTTTTCGCTGAGCGGCGTGTCGGGCGGCAGCCTCGGCTCGGCGGTGTTCGTGGCGCTCGTCGCGCAGTCGCGCGAGGACCCGACGCTCGACGTCAAGAAGCGCGCGCAGGCGATCCTGGGCGAGGACTTCCTCTCGCCAGTCGTCGCCTCGATGCTTTATCCGGACCTCGTGCAGCGCGTGCTGCCGTTTCCGATCGCCGCGTTCGACCGGGCGAAGACGCTCGAGCAGTCATGGGAGCGCGCGTGGGACCTGCACGTCCCCGGGCGCGCCCGCATGAGCGAGCCGCTCGATGCGCTGTGGCAGGACCGGTCGCAATGGACGCCGGCGCTCATCCTCAACGCGACGTGGGTGGAGACGGGCAAGCGCCTCATCGCGAGCAACATCGACGTCGCCGCCGCGAAGAGCAGCGAGGACTTCATCGACGTCGAGGATGCCAACGCCTTCTTCGCCCCGCGCTCGCTCTCGCTCGCCACCGCGGCGCACATGAGCGCCCGCTTCACTTACGTGAGCCCGGCGGGCAGCCTGGTGAGGGACGGGCGCGTGTACGGGCGCGTCGTCGACGGCGGCTATTTCGAGAATTCCGGCGCGACTGCGACGCGCGAGATCCTGGAGACGATCGAGCTGCTGAAGGACGAGGACGCGCGCTGGAAGCGCGTCGACGCGTACGTGATCCACATCAGCAACGATCCGGTGGACGAGAGGTACGCCGACGACAGCCTGGCGGGCGCGCCGGCCAACCCGCGCATCGCGCCGAAGACCTGGCTGAACGAGCTGCTTTCGCCGCTGCGCGCGCTCCTCAACACGCGCGACGCGCGCGGCTTCTACGCGCGCGAGAGCGTGATGTGGCAGGCCGGCTGGTCGAACGCCTTCCATTTCGGCCTGTGCCGCAAGTCGAGCAACGTGCCGCTCGGCTGGGTGCTCTCGCAGGCGACGCGCGAGCGCATGGAAGCGCAGCTGACGCAGATCAAGTGCGGCGACGTGTTCGACAACCCGGGGAACCTCAAGGCGATCGACCGGCATTTCGCGACACCCGCCGGGCCGGTATAGCGGCGCGTCGACTCGCTCAGGAGCGAAGCACGCGTCCGGCGGACGCGCCGGTGAGCGCGCCGCTCTCCCAGGTCACCACGCCGTTCACGAGCGTCATCTCGATGCCGCGCGAGCGCACCACCATGCGCTTGCCGCCGCCCGGAAGGTCGTGGCGGCGCTCGGGGCGCCCGTCGATGCCGACCGTGGCCGGGTCGAAGAGCACGAGGTCGGCGGCGAGCCCCGGCGCGATTCGCCCGCGGTCGCGGATGCCGAAGAAGTCGGCCGGGTCGGAGCTCATGCGGCGCACCGCTTCCTCGAGCGTCAGCACGCCGCGCTCGCGCACCCAGGTGCCGAGCACGTAGGAGGGATAGCCGCAGTCGCACAGCATGTCGAGGTGCGCGCCGCCGTCGCCCAGGCCAAGCAGCACCGAGCGGTCGTTCAGCAGCTCGCTCATCCGGTCGACGCGCGTATTCCAGGACTGCACGGTGAACTCGTTGCGCAGGTCGTCGGCCAGCGTGAGGTCGAGCAGCGTATCGACGCCGTCCTTGCCCTGCTCGGCGGCGATGTCGGCGACCGTCCTGCCTTCGAAGCGCTTGAGCTCGGGCGAAGCGACCTCGTGCACGGTGATGCGCTGCCAGTTGCCGAAGGTCGCCGGGCGCTCGAGCTCTTTCCTGAACTGGGCGCGGAAGGACGGATCGCGGTACACCGCAGCCTGCGCCTCCTTCGCCGTGTCCTCGAAGAGCCGCTTCCACGACGGGAACGCGGCGAAGGCGAACGGGCTCCTCATCACCAGCTCGCGCGTGAGCGGCAGCGGCGAGGTCTGCGGCCGCGCACCCTTGGCGATCATCGGCCGCACCTTGCGCATCGTCTCGCGCGCCGCCTCCGGCAGGTCGTCGCGGTCGAACATGGCGATGAAGGTGACCGGCCGGCGGCTCTCCTCGAGCATGAAGTCGAGGAGCTCCAGCTCCGCCGGCTCCATCACCGCGATCTGGCGCGTCATCGCGAACTCGATCGCTCCCTTGCCGCGTTCGCGCAAGGCGTTGCAATAGGCCTTCAACTCCTCGCGGCTCGCGTTGCGGCAGGCGAGCGGCCGCCCCTGGTAGCCGAGATGCTGGTTGAGCAGCGTGCTCGAGAAGCCGAAGGCGCCCGCGTCGATCGCTTCTCCTAGTAAAGCCTTGATCTTCGTTGCTTCCTCTGTGGTCGCGGATCTTTCGAGCGAGGCCTCGCCCATGACGTAGTGCCGGAACGGCGTCAGCGGCGCAAGGAAGCCGAGGTTGAGCGCCGGGCGGCGGCGCTCGGCGGCCGCCATGTATTCGGGAAAGCTCTCCCAGTCCCAGGTGATGCCGGCCTTCAGCACCTCGAAGGGGATTGCCTCGACGTTGACGAGATCGCGCATGGCGATCTCGCGCGCCGGCGCTCGGCAGGGCGCGATGCCGACGCCGCAATTGCCCATGACGACCGAGGTGACACCGTGCCAGCTCGAAGGCGTCATCGCCCCGTCCCAGCAGATCTGCGCGTCGTAGTGGGTGTGCGGATCGATGAAGCCGGGCGCGACCACGCGGCCTTCCGCCTCGACGACCCGCTTCGCCGTCTCGCCGATCTCTCCCACCGCGACGATCTTTCCTGCCGACACGGCAACGTCGGCCCGCCTGGCCGGCGCGCCGGTGCCGTCGATCACGCTGCCGTTACGAATTACGATGTCGTACATAAATAGGGACAGACCCCATTTTTCTCATTTCGGGTTGCGCCCGCTAGCATGACACCATGATCAAGCGACCGAAAGACAATCCCGGCACCGTCGTCGTCCTCGAGCACGTCTCGCAGATCCTCGAGGACAACCCGCTCGGCGACCCTCACGTGCGCAAGGTGGCCGTCTGGCTGCCGGCCGAATACGACCGCGACGGGGGTCGCCGCTTCCCCGTGCTCTACGACCTCGTCGGCTTCACCGGCTCCGGCCTCTCGCACATCGGCTGGAAGCCCTTCGGCGACAACGTGGCCGAGCGCGCCGCGCGGCTCATCCGGGAAGGGAAGATGGGGCCGGCGATCCTCGTCTTCCCCGACTGCTTCACGTCGCTCGGCGGCAACCAGTACGTCAATTCGTCGGCGATCGGCAACTACGCCGATTACCTGACGCGCGAGATCATTCCCTTCGTCGATCGCGAGTTCCGCACCCTCGCCTCGCGCGAGCACCGCGGCTGCTTCGGCAAGTCCTCGGGCGGCTACGGCGCGATCCTGCACGGCATGAAGTACGCGCGATACTGGGGCGCGATCGCCGACCACTCGGGCGACGCCTATTTCGACTTCGTCTACTGGCACGACTGGCCGAACACGCTGAACGAGCTCGCCAGGCACCGCCAGCCCAGGCGCAAGCCCGGCCCCTACGACGCGCTGCGCGAGTCGCGGCGCAAAGGACTGGCCGAGGGAAAGGACGACGGCCGGATTGCGCGTTTCCTGAAGAGTGTCAGGTCCCGTGAGAAGCTTTCCGGCGCCGAGACGCATGCGATCATGAACCTTTGCATGGCCGCCACCTACGATCCGGACCCGCGCGCGCCGAACGGCTTTCGCGTGCCGTTCAACCTGGAGAGCGGCGAAGCCCTGCCCGAGCGCTGGCGCAACTGGCAGCGGCACGACCCGATCAACCTCGTGACCCGCTACCGGGCCAATCTGAAAACGCTGCGCGGCATCTACATCGACTGCGGCTGGCGCGACCAGTATCACATCCACTACGGCGCCCGCATCCTCTCGAAGCGCCTTGCGCTCGCCGGGGTGAAGCACACCTACGAAGAGTTCGACGACAACCATTCCGACATCGACTATCGGATGGACGTCAGCCTGCCTTTTCTCACTCGCGCGCTGGGCTGAAGTTCGGGCTCCGTCCCGGAAGGGGGTAGATTAGCGCCATGGACAACCTGCGGCGCTCGGCGGCGCTCCTCGCCTCCGACCTCGCCTCGACGATCGTCTTCCTCGCGGTGCTGATCGCGACGCGCAACGTGATCGCTGCGGTCGTGTCGGGGATCGTCCTCGGTCTCGCGCAGGTCGGCTGGATGCTCGCCCGGCGCAAGCCGGTCGACGCCATGCAGTGGCTGTCGATCGCACTCGTGGTCGTCGCGGGCGTCGCCACGCTGCTCACGAGCGACGCACGCTTCGTGATGCTCAAGCCGAGCATCATCTATTGCATCGTCGGCGCCTACATGCTGCGACCGGGCTGGCTGAACCGCTATCTGCCGCCGATCGCGGTCGCGGTCGTGCCCGACCTCGCTTACGGTTTCGGCTTCGCCTGGGCGGGCCTCATGTTCGCCTCCGCCGCCTTCAACCTCGCGCTCGCCTTCACGCTCGAGCCGGTCGCCTGGTCGCTCGCGGTCTCGATCTGGGGCATCGCGAGCAAGGCGGCGCTCTTCCTGCTGCAGTACGCGGTCATGACCACGATCGGCCGGCGGCGGCGCCGGGCGGCGTAGTCAGACCGGAATCTTCAACGCCAGCCTCGACGTCACTACGCCGGTGCTCAGGCCGAGGGTGCGCAAGCCGCCGAAGAAGCGCGCATGCTCGATCTTGCAGCAGCGGTCCATGACCACCTCGAGACCGGCGTCGCGCGCGATCCTCGCCGCCTCCTCGCTGATCACGCCGAGCTGGAGCCACAGCACCTTGGCCTTGATCTTCACCGCCTGGCGGGCGATCTCGGGCGCTTCGGCGGCGGGACGAAACACGTCGACGATGTCGACCGGGCGGTCGATCTCGTCCACCCGGGCGTAGACGCGCTGGCCGAGAATCGTCTTGCCCGCCTGGCTGGGATTGACCGGGATGATGTTGTAGCCGTTCGCGGCGAGGTAGATGCCGGCGAAGGCGCTCGGCTGGTAGGGGTTCGAGGACAGGCCGACCATCGCGATATTGCGACAGGCGGTCAGGATGCGAAGCCGGTCGTACGCCGTGCCGGCGAGCTGGGTTCGATCTCCGACGGGCATCTTGTCCCCCCTAGCGTTGATACGGCGCGCCGAACGCCTTGCTGAGCAGGCTGTGGCCGCTCGGCTCGTGCTCGAGGGCCTCCGCCATGACCAAGGTTTCGGTCACCGGCGCGGCCTGCTGCGATTTCTCGAGCGCCTGGCCCAGGTCCCAGAGGATGTCTTCGATGTCCTCGATGCCGATCGACACGCGGATCATGTCCGGGCCGATGCCGCACGCGGCGAGCTCGGCGTCGCTGA
>DASQYN010000305.1:0-7740 GCA_035639215.1 Burkholderiales bacterium | reverse complement strand
CGCCGAGCTCGTCGATCCATCGAAACCGGACGCCGTCGCGCGGCGCGTCTTCACCGCGTCCGCGCCCGCAGCGTCCTACGATGCCCGGGGCGCAGTGCGCGGCTTCGATCAGGCGCTCGGCACGCTCCTCGATGACGTCGTGCACTGGGTGGATTCGCTCACTCCGGCAGCAGCAAGTCGCGCCACTCCTTGATCGTGTACTTCTTCACCAGCCCCTCGAGGAGGAACGGATCCTCGCGGGAAAAGGTTTCGGCCGCCTCGCGCGTCTTGAAGATCGCCATGTTGCCGCCTTCCATGAACGGCCCTATGCCGAGCACCACGCCCTGCGCGATGAGCTTGTCGACGAGCGCCCTGTGGCGCGGATAGACCGCCATGATGGCTTCGCGGTTCGCGCCCGAGGGCTCGCCGATGACGACGGTTTTCATGGGATTTCCGCTTCCACGAGCTTGCCGAGCAGGACGAGCGATTCCTGCCAGCCGAGGTAGCACGCTTCGGCCGGGATCACGTCCGGCACGCCTTCCTGCACGATGCTCACCTCGGTGCCGCAGGAGACCGGCTTGAGCGAGATGGTGACCTTGATCGTGCCCGGCAGGTTCGGATCGTCGAACCGGTCGGTATGGACGATGCGCTCGCCGGGCGCGAGCTCGAGATATTCGCCGCCGAAGGAATGGCTCTGTCCGTTGCTGAAGTTGGTGAACGACATGCGGTAGCTGCCGCCGACGCGGGCGTCCATCTTGTGCACCTTGCCGGTGAAGCCGTTGGGCGGCAGCCATTTCGACATGGCGTCCGGGTCGAGGAAGGCGCGATAGATCCTTTGCGCGGGGGCGCGAAGCAACCGGTGCAGGCGGATGGTGTTGGTCCCCATGCTCGTCCTCAGCGCTTCCGGGCGAGCTTCGCCGCTTCGGCGCGCACGCGGTCTTCCTGCTCGCGCAGCTCCGGCGTGAACTCCTCGCCGAAGTCCTCCGCCTCGAACACCTGGCGGATCTCGATCTCCGCCTCGGTCCCGGGCATCGGGTTGGGGCAGCGCTTCACCCACTCGATCGCCTCTTCCTTCGACTTCAACTGCCACATCCAGAAGCCCGCGATCAGCTCCTTCGTCTCGGCGAATGGGCCGTCGGTGACGATCCGCTTGTCGCCGGAGAAGCGCACCCGCGCCCCCTTGCGGCTCGGCTGCAGGCCTTCGCCGCTCAGCATGATGCCGGCCTTCACCAACTCCTCGTTGTACTTCCCCATGGCGGCGAGCAGCTCCTGGCTCGGCATCTTGCCCGCCTCCGAATCCTGGCTCGCCTTGACGATGATCATGAAGCGCATTGCAGCCTCCTAGGGTTGAACCGCTCGATCCCTAGTCGAACCGGCAGGCCGGAAATCGACAGCCCGCCGGTTCCTGCTATCGATCACTAACCTCGCAGCGGAAGCTCGCCGCCTCCTCGACGCTGCCGTGGCCGCGATAGTGCGCCCACGCGGGATATGCGCAGAGCGGCCGCGTGCGGCCGGGCCACGGAGTATCCGACGGCGCGGTGGCGAGCAGGCTCTCCGGCGCCTCGTTGTTCTCGACCCAGCGGACCATGGCCGCGAAGGCGTCGAATTGCGAGGTCGACGGGCCGCCGCCGCAGTGGTTCATGCCCGGAGCGAGGAACAGGCGCGCGAACTTCTGCGCGTGCTTGAAGCCGCCGTTGCGCTCGGCGACCTCCTCGTACCACTGGATGTGGTACTTCGACGAGAACACCGGGTCGCCCTGACCGCTGTACACGATCAGCTTGCCGTGCTTGCTGAATTCCTTGTAGTCGGTGCGTCCGGTGCCCATGAAGTCCATCGCCGACTCGCGATACGGGCCGGAGCGCTCGTAGATCTTCGGCGCATCGCTGTCCATGTTGAAGCTGAGCACCCACGGGACGAACGCGTCGTTCAGGCCCGGAAAAGCCGGGCTCGGGCCGGCGTTGAGGACCGTCGTTCCGGAAGCGAGGTCGGTGCCGCCGGTCATCGAATTGGGCGGCGTGGTGAAAATGAACGGCAGCGCACCGCCGCCGAGTGTCGTGTTGAGGGACGTGTTGCCCGGAGCCGGGAACAACGGCCCGATCTTCCATATCCGCCAGCCGCCCGCGGCAATGCCCGGATCCCAGAACTAGCCGGCGTAGAGCGGCCGGCCGCGAGAGTCGTGCGCGCCGCCGAATACCGTCTTGAGCGCCGTCACCTGCGCTTGCGAGAGCTGGCCGGTGCCGCTCGGCCCGAGCGTCGCCGGATCGAAGCGGCAGGCCGACGGATTGAAGAGCATGCCGTCGGCGAGCCCGTCCTGGGCGTCGCACGCGGCGAGGATCGCCTGGCCGACGCTCGCCAGGTCGGCGTTGGTGAACGAGCTCGCGAGGTCCGGATTGCCGAAGGGCGTCATGGCGCGCGCGGCGCGCGCGAAAGCCTGGGAGTCCCAGGCCTCGGCGACTGCCGCCTTCGGCAGGTCGAGGCCGGGATTGCCGGCGACGATCCCGTCGAAGAAGTCCGGATAGCGCTGCGAGAGCATGACGCCTTCCCGGCCGCCTTCGGAACAGCCGACGAAATAGGAGTACTTCGGCCGATGGCCGTAGAACGCCTCGATCAGCGCCTTCGCCGCGAGCGTGGCCTGCGCCGGGCCGTTGTAGCCGTAATCGCTGCGCGCCTGAGGATCGAAGGCGAACTGGAAGCTGCCCGCGAGGGCCGAGAGATTCGTGCTGTTGTCGTGGCCGCTGTCGGTAGACATGACCGCGTAACCCTGATCGAGCTGCGGTCCGCTCGCGTCGCCGAGGTTGCCGTCCGTGCCGCCGCCGCCCGAGTAGAAGAAGCGGCGGTTCCAGTCGAGCGGCATGCGCAGATGGAACTTGATCGCGTAGCTTTGACCGTCGATGCTGCTCATGCGCTCGTTGATCGCGCCGATCACCTCGCAATGGGCCGGCGTGCTGCCGCTCGCTGCGTTGACCTGGGCCAGGCTGATGGTGGTGTCGGCAAGCCCCGCGCTCGCGAGCGCGGCGCAGGCCGCCTCGGGCGGGGTCGGCCGGGCGGCCGACGCAGTGACGACGGCGAGCGCGAGCCCGCAGGCTGATGCGACACGATAGAACGCCAAGCGACTTTTCATGGCTACCTCCTCCCGTGGAGTATCGGCGAATTATAGGTTCCGCCCGCGCGCCTCAAAGGATGAAGCTGACCGACGCCAAAGACCCGAGCTCCATGGCATCGAGGACCGCCTCGCGGCTGCGAATGCGGATCTTCCCCTCCTTTAGCTGCAGCTCATATCGGTACCGTCCGACGTACTGGCGCACCGATTCGTTGGCGCGGAAGCGGTGGACGATGAAGTTGGCCTCCACCACCAATGGTTGTCTCTCCAGGACGCGCACATTGGAAATCATCCGCCGGGTGCGCGAAGGCGGGAATTCGGCGTGCGCGTGCGGGTCCTTGAGGCGGGTGACGCGGCCGCGCAGGCGGTGCATGTCGTCGGCGATAGTGAAGAGCGCGCTTGCCGGATCGGCCTGCGGCGCATCGTTGGAGGGCACGCGATAGGTGGCGTCCTCGGTGAGGAGCGCGAGCCACTCGTCGAGGCGCCACGCGTCGAGGAGCGCGGCCTCGTGGTAGAGGAAGTCCTCGATCTCGGCGCGCCGAATCTCGCTCCCGCTCATGGCGCGCGCATCAGCCTGTCCCATTGGATCCAGAAGGCCCTGAGGTGGCGCTCGTCGGTGTTCAGCTGCTCGCCCTCCTTTGCCATGCCGCGGCTGATCGGCGACCACGGCACCTCGCGATAAGTGGCGAGCCCCTGCTGCACCGACTCGAGCGCCTCGATGTCGTCGGGCGTGGCGAGCCCGCCCGGACCGTAGAAGGTGAGGAAGCTGTCGAGGCGCACCTTGCGCGCGAGCGCCGTCTCCTCCACCGGGCCGAGCGCCCAGGCGCGCACGTGCATGCGGTCGGGCGCGACCGGCTCGAAAGTGCGCAGCGACACCGAGGAGCCGTCGAGCAGGAAGAGATTCGGGAAGACGAGCAGGTTGCGGTTCGTGTCGGCGACCCGCTTCGCGCGCGCTTCACCCAGGCGCGCGACCAGCTCGGCGCGGATGCGCTCGATCTCGGGCTTCGCCGCCTCGCCGTAGGGCGCAATCCACGCGGCGACCGGACGGCCGCGGAAGTTGACGTTGTCGGTCGTGGCGTGGCCGTTGCCGAGGTCCTTGCCCAGACCGTGCGAGGGCAGCAGTTGCCCCTTCTCCGGCCGCTTCATCGCAACGCCCGAATTCTTCAGGTAGTCGAGCCAGGTGGAATGCGTGGTGAGGAGGTGATAGTCGTCGAAGCTGTTCTCGACCAGCAATTTCCAGTTCGCCTGGATGTCGTACTCCTGCGTGCCGTGGATCACCTCCAGGCGGCCCGAGGGCGACTGGTCGAGCACGAGGTCGATGTATTCCCTTGCGCCGCCGAGATAAGCCTCGAGCGGCTCGGCGGAAGAGTCGAAGTTGAGAAAGACGAAGCCGCGATAGGCGGCGACCTTCGCAGGCTCTTTTAGCTTGTACTCGTTCTTGTCGAAGCTGGGTGGGTAAGCGGCCTGGCCCGGCACGGCGTAGAGCGCGCCGTCGCGGTCGTAGGTCCAGCCGTGATAGAAGCAGGTGTAGCGCTGGGCGTTGCCTTCGCGCTCGCGGCACACCATCGCGCCGCGGTGCCGGCAGGTGTTGAGGAAGACGCGCACGCCGCCGGCCGAGTCGCGGCAGAAGACGACCGGGCGGCCGCACACCGTGCGCGTCCTGAAATCGCCGGCCTCGCGCAGCTCCGATTCGTGCCCGACGTAGATCCAGCAGCGATCGAAGATGCGCCGGCGCTCGAGCTCGAGCAGCGCCGGGTCGACCAGCGCCGCCCGGCTGATCTCGAAACGCATCGCCTGCGGATCGTTCACGACGAACGGCGCGGCCGTCATGTTCCGATATATTGAATCGTGGAGCCGATGCGACCGGAATATAGCCGCTTTCGCTCGGCGACTCTTAGAATTTCGCGCTTGTCCCACGGCCCTCAGACGAAGACGCGGCCATCCCGGGCGGCCGGCCTGCCGCGCCTCGCCCGTGTGCTCGTCGTCGACGACAACCGCGACATCGTCACGACGCTCACGGCGTTCCTGCGCATGGACGGCTACGAGACCTGCGAAGCGTTCGACGGATTCGAGGCGCTGCATGCCCTCGAAGATTTCAAGCCCGATGCGCTGATCGTCGACATCGCCATGCCGGGCATGAGCGGATGGGAGGTGGCGCGCGCCATCCGGCAACGCGTCGCCGGCCGGCGGCCGATGCTGATCGCGATCAGCGGCGAATACGAGCTCGCTGCCAACAAGCTGTGGCGCGAGAAAGGCGGCTTCGATTACTGCCTCTCCAAGCCCTGCGACCCGAACGTCGTCCTGAACCTGCTGCACCCGCTGAAGTCCTCGCGCCACTAGGCGGCGGTTCGTTTCACCCCAGGCCGCTCGATCTCGGTTATAACCGCCGAAAATCGAGGAGGAGCCGCCATGAGGTGGATCGCTGTCCTTGTCGCGCTGCTCGCCAGCGGCGCGGCTGCGCAGGAGTGGCCGTCGCGGCCGGTGCGCATCGTCGTGCCCTATACGCCGGGAACCGGCGCCGACATCCTGTCGCGCGTGCTCGGGCCGAAGCTCTCGGAGCGCTGGAAGACGCCGGTCGTCGTCGACAACAAGCCGGGCGCCACCGGCAACATCGGCGCCGACCACGTCGCGAAGTCCGAGCCCGACGGCACGACGTTCCTCGTCACCGCCACTTCGTTCACCACCAACCCGGCGCTCAAGCCCGCGCCCTTCGATCCGGTGAAGGACTTCGCCCCGGTCGTGCTGCTCGCGACCGGCGGCCTCGGCGTATACGTCCATCCGAGCGTGCCGGCGAAGTCGATGAAGGAGTTCGTCGACTACGTGCGGGCCCGGCCGGGCAAGCTCTACTACTCGTCGCCCGGCAACGGCGGGCCGCAGCACCTCGCCATGGAGCTGCTCAAGCTCGAGACCGGCATGGACATCGTGCACGTGCCTTACAAGGGCGCGGCCGGCGCCATCGCCGACCTCGTCGGCGGCCACGTGCAGGCGATGATCTCGGCGATGCAGACGGTGGCGGCGCACGTGCACGCCGGCCGGCTGCGCATGCTCGGCGTGATGAGCGCCGAGCGCGCCCCGGCCTTCCCCGACGTGCCGACGCTGAAGGAGCAGGGCCTGCCCGACCTCGAAGTGGAGACCTGGTATGCGATGTTCGCGCCCGCCGGAACGCCCGAAGCGGTGGTCACGCGGGTGAACGGCGACGTGAACGAGTTGCTCAAGGAGGCGGACGTGCGCGGCGTGCTGGAGAAGCAGGGGCTGTCGCCCGCGGGCGGCACGCCGCAGGCGCTCGGCGAGCGCGTGCAGCGCGAGCTGGCGCGATGGACGCGCGTCGTCAAGGCGGCGCACATCAGGGCGGACTGAATGGACCCCCGCTCCCTCGACGATCTGGTCGCCGCCTACCGCACCCTCGCCGAGCACGGCGTCATCGACGCCTACGGCCACGTCAGCATGCGCTCGCCCGAGAACCCGCAGCGCTACTTCATCGCGCGCTCGCTCGCGCCCGAGATCGTGCAGGCCGAGGACATCATGGAGTACGACCTCGACAGCATGCCGCTGGACGAGCACGGGCGCGAATCGGTGCGCGAGCGCTTCATCCACGGCGAGGTGTACAAGGCGCGCCCCGAGGTGATGGCGGTGGTACACAACCATTCGCCCTCGGTGATTCCGTTCAGCGTCACCGGCGTGGCGATGCGGCCCATCTATCACATGGCGGCCTTCGTCGGCGACGGCGTGCCCAATTTCGAGATCCGCGACTTCGAGAAGGGCACCGATCTGCTGGTCAAGACGCCCAAGCTCGGCCGCGCGCTGGCGAAGACGCTCGGCAAGCAGCCCGCCTCGCTCATGCGCGGACACGGCGCCGTGGTCGTCGGCGAGAACATCGCGCGCGCCGTCGGGCGCAGCATCTACCTCGAGCAGAGCGCCCGGCTGCAGATGCAGGCCATGCTGCTCTCCTCGAAGGTCACCTACCTCGACAAGGCGGAAGTGAAGGCGTCGGTGCCGCTGCAGGACTACAAGCGCGCCTGGCCGATGTGGCGCGAGAAGGCGCTCGCGAAGGCGAAGGCGGATCGGCGATGAGGACGCGTTCTCCTTGCCCCCCTGTCAAGGGGGGAAGCGAGCGGTTTTCGCGAGCGGGGGGTTTTCTTTTTACTGAAAACCAACCCCCCGTTCGCCTTCGGCTCACGCCCCCCTTCACAGGGGGGCGAGAGTGACGGAGCTCTGCAACCTCATGGCGGTCGAACTGCTGGATAGTTATCGAAAGCACGAGCTTTCGCCCGTCGAGGTGACACGCGCAGTGCTCGAGCGAATCGAAAAGCTCAACCCCGTGCTGAATGCGTTCTGCCTGGTTTCCGATGAAGCGCTGAAGCAGGCAAAGGAATCCGAAGAGCGATGGCAGGCGGGCCAGCCGCGCGGCCTGCTCGACGGCGTGCCGGTGTCGATCAAGGACCTGATCCTGACCAAGGGCTGGCCGACGCTGCGCGGCTCGCGCACCGTCGACCCGAAAGGTCCGTGGAACGAGGACGCGCCGACGGTCGCGCAGTTGCGCGAAGGCGGCGCGGTGCTCCTCGGCAAGACGACGACGCCGGAATTCGGCTGGAAGGCATTAGGCGACAGTCCGCTGACCGGGATCACCCGCAATCCTTGGGACCTCTCGCGCACACCCGGCG